>NZ_VTOW01000008.1 GCF_012184425.1 Candidatus Manganitrophus noduliformans | reverse complement strand
CTCTTTGGTACTCATCACCTCCTTGTCCTCTCCGACCATCCTGCCCTCCTAATTCGGGCAGACAGTCTATCAGTAAAGAGGACATTTCTACTTTGGCAGAATAGGACATTATCTCTTTGGGATTACAGATACGGCTTTGGCGTGTCAAGGCAAAGCTGCATTAAAATCAGCTTCTCGGCCAATACATGATAACGGAGACGCCAATCAGCGCGATCAGGCCGCCGATCAGGTCGAATCTGTCCGGGGAGATCTCGTCCACCCGCCATCCCCAGAGGAGGGAGAGAACGATGAAAATGCCTCCGTAGGCGGCATAGACCCGCCCGAAATGCGCCGGTTGCAGCGTGGGAATCACTCCATAGAGGACTAATACGACCGCTCCCGTCAAGGCGAACCCGATCGGCTTCCCCTCCCGCAGCCAGAGCCAGACGAGATACCCCCCTCCGATTTCACACAACCCGGCCAGAACGAAATAGAACAACGAAGCGCCCATCTCCACCAATGATCTCCCTCCCGATCCGATCGATTTCAGCAGCATAGTTTTTCCTCTCTCAAGGCTTCATAACCCTCCCTCACCACGAAGAGCACAATGACCAAACCGGCGACCGGATCGGCCCACCAGAGTCCGTAGAGATAGTTGAGCCCCAGCCCGATCAGCAACGCGACGGATAAGAAAACGCAGGCGAGCGTCTGTTTGGAGTCGGCGACCGCGCTACGGCTGGCGAGTGCCTTTCCGGTTTTGTACTTGAGATAAAAGAGGGTCGGCATAATGATGATCGACAAGAGGGCGATGATGACGCCTGGGAGACTGGGATCAGGCGCCTCACGGCGGAGCAATTTTTCGATCGATTCATACGTCACATAAGCGCCGAGGATCAGGAAGGCACCTCCGACGAGCCGAACGGCCCTCGCCTCGCGCCGCTCCTCTTCCTCCGGGCTGATCGATGGATGGCTGCTGAACCGCCAAATCATGACCGTCCCGGATAAAGACTCTACAAAGCTGTCGAGGCCAAACCCCACCAGGGCGACGCTACCCGCAAGAAGCCCTGCTGCGATTGAGACGATTCCTTCGATCAGGTTATATCCCACTGTAAAATAGGACAACCGCAACGCTCTCCGCTGAAGTGTTGAATCCATCCGATCAGCTTCCCTCCTTCTCTGCAGTCATCCTGCATTCCTCGATGACCTCTTTGGGAATCATTTTCAGCGCCACAAAGAGCAGGGCCGGCACAATGATCACGTCATCGATCTGGCCGATCAGAGGAATAAAATCGGGAATGAGATCGAACGGCAAAAGGGCATAGCCGACGGCGAGCGCGAGAAGAAGCTTGGCCGTCCGCGGCGTGCGGCGATGCCGGAGCATCCGCTGATAGACCTTCAATTCACGTTTCAAATTCATTCCGATTAACTTCAACCGGTTCATTTTATTTCGGCTCCGTCACAAAAGAGGGCGGCCGGTCAAAAATAGACCGACAGCCATGTAAAAAGCGCAAAGCCGGCAATAAAGATAGTCGTTGCGAGGCGGGCCTCTTTACCGCGATGTGCTTGAGGGACAATCTCCTCGATCGCCACCGTGGTCAGCATCCCCGCCGTAAAAGCAAGTAGCGCCAGTTTGAAAATCTCCGGACGGCCGCGTACCCCCCAGTAGCCGATCGTCGTCCCGAGAAAGAGGGGAATGACGAACGCCACATTTGCCAGAATGCGCATCCGGCGAGCAACCCCTTTGGCTTTGAAAGCGGCTATGGTGGCAAATCCTTCCGGAAAATCGGCCGGGGTTTGGCCTAAAGCCAGCAGCAGGCCCAAACTGAACTCAATGGTTGACCCGGCACCGATCATAATGCCATCGCTGAAGAGATCGAACGCCACGCCAAGAAAGATCATCCCAGGACCGGCCTCTTCTCCTGCTTGTTGGCCACGGGTGTTGATGATGTGGGTTATCTTATCAATGGCGATAAAGAGGCCGCCACCTGCGATGAAGCTTAAAATGATGATCCAAGGAGCGTCGGTTCGAAGGGCCTGCGGCATCAACTCCACTGCCACCACTGCCAGGATGATGCCGGCCGCGCCGTGCAGCGCCAGACTCAAGGTTCGCTCCGAGATGCGGAACATCTCGGCAACCATGCCCCCCGCGAAATTGCCGAGCGCCGGCAGAACGGCAAAAGCAAGCGCGGTGAAATATTGTTCCATAGATTCTATGCCTTGACAGGAATAAAACAAAAGGGGCTTTAATGGAATCTAACATCTTTTAGCATAACATAGCCGCCTCAACGCATAAAAGGCGAGGTGCTGCTGAAGAGTCGGATCACCCTATCCATTCTCCCTTCGGTAGACCAGGACTCCCTTGGAAAGGATTTCCCCCCGGTGCTCGTGGCCAGGCTCGCGCGTCATCTGAAGAGAATACGTATTAGGAACGGATCTTGCTGCCAAATTGGACACTACTGAATTGAGTTAGTAAAATGGTTGTTCTTACTTCATTGTTCATGATAATCGGCCTGGCATCCGTCCACCTCTTCTCCCAAAACCTACGCGTTCTGGACGGGGTTCCCCGGAGCCGCTTCCTTTCGCTGGCGGGCGGCATGGCCGTTTCCTTTGTCCTCCTCAGGCTTCTTCCTGCTTTAAGCGAAGGGCAGGAAGCCATTGAGGAGACAACGGACCGAGGTTCCTTCTACTTTTTAAAAGATCACGTCTATATTGTGGCTCTCCTCAGCCTGGTGATTTTTTACGGGCTGGAGCGGCTTGCGAAAGGGTCGCGTAAGCGGCGCCGGGAGGCAGGCAAAGAGGATACGACCAGCCTGAAAATATTCTGGCTCCATATCTCCACCTTCGCCGTCATGAACGGATTGATCGGTTATCTGCTTCTTCATAATCAGGAACGGGGCCTTAAGACCCTCCTCCTCTTTTTCATTGCGATGGCGTTGAAGTTTATCGTAAATGACCATGGCCTGCATGCGGACCACAAAGAGAAGTATGACCGGATCGGCCGGTGGATTCTGGCTGCGGCGGTCCTGCTCGGCTGGGGAATTCGATATCTGCATCGGTTTCCCCAATTGGCGCCTGTCCTCCTTCAGGCGTTCCTGGCCGGCGGGGTTCTTCTCAATGTCCTCAAAGAGGAGCTGCCCGAGCAGCGCGAGAGCCGCTACTGGGTTTTCGCACTCGGCGCAATCGGTTATGCTCTGCTTCTGCTCGCATTCTAAATTGCAGGTTCATTTTGCGATCACGGCGATCAGTTGCGCGGGGCTAAATAGGGGATGAGATCTTGTTCAGCACACCGCCGATTTAAAATCCATGAAACCTAAAGTTGAGGATGACGGGGAAAATGTGCCGCTTTAGTTCTCTACTCCCTCTCTCGTGGAAGTTTAATTTCTTCAATCCGATGCCCGGGAGTCACAACGACCCTGAAGGGTCGTATGGCTGATCTGGAAACGGTCGGCCAGAAGCGATTCCAGCGCTTTTTGTATGGAGGGCCAGTCCTGAAGCTTGGAGATCGTCACATGAGCGCTCAAAGCATGTTTGCCGGAGGTCAACGTCCAAACGTGCAGGTCGTGCACCTCGTAGACTCCTTCAACGGAGGCCATCGCCTTTCCAACTTCTCCTAAATCGATATGTTCAGGAGCCGCCTCCATGAGAATATTGACCGCCTGTTTGAGCAGGCTCCAGGTACGGGGGAGGATGAAGAGACCGATCCCGACGCTGATGATCGGATCGGCCAGGTACCAGCCGGTGGTGAGCATCACGAATGCGGCAATAATCACGCCGATGGAGCTGAGCATGTCGCTTAAGACCTCCAAGTAGGCCCCTTTCAGATTCAGGCTCTCTTTGGAGCCGGCGTGCAGCAGCCGCATGCCGATGAGATTGACCGCCAAGCCGACTGTCGCGACGGCCATCATCGGACCGGCCAAAACCTTAGGAGGCTCGATGAAACGTCGATAGGCCTCATAGAGGATATAAAATGAAACGAAGATGAAGATGACGGCATTGACCAACGCGGCCAAGATCTCGACCCGGTAATAGCCGTAGCTTTTCTGCAATGTCGGCGGCCGTTCGGCAAACCACATGGCAAAGAGAGCGATCCCCAACCCTCCTATATCGGTCAGCATATGCCCTGCGTCGGCCAGAAGGGCCAAGCTCCGGGTGAGAAGCCCCCCGATCACTTCTACAATCAGGTAGCCGAGGGTCAGGATAAAAACAGAGAGGAGCCGTTTCCGGTATTCCGGGCGTTCGCCGATACTAACCTCAGTGGTGGTTCCCATTGTCGTCTCCATGGTCGGCCCCTTCTGCAGCCGTTTTGAGAACTGCAGGATTTATCCCCGTGCCGAATTCGAAGACCAATCGGCCGCCCCGGTCGGCCCCCAGGGCAACCAGCGTCGACAAGACCGCCAGCCCCAGCAGGAGCCTCCAGCGATGGGAGGCCCAATTCTTTTTCTGGTTGATCCAGAAAAGGTACCCCGTGAGAAGGATTCCTACGGCGGTGGAAGCGATCATCCAGTTCCGGTGAATGTGGATGAAATCATGTCCGGGAGCGTCGTGGCCGCGCGGGTCGGTCGCCGCAACAATGTTGGCGGCGATGAATCCGGTCGGAAGGGCGACCAGCGCCGAAAGGGTTCCTAAGTAGAGCATCCAGGTCGCGGCGAAATGAAATTTTTCATCATGCAGGACCGCCATTCCCTCCATCACAAGCGCACCCAGAAAGAAGGCGATCGGAAAGTGGATCAGCAAGGGATGGATGTTATTTCGAAGCGCGGCCATCCCGGGAAGCAGTGTTTCCATTTTATCTCCTCCTTTTCTCTGTTTGGGGTAGAAGTGATCAACCCTGCAACGGGGTTACTCTGAACCGGTCTTAAACATTTCTGATCGATTCGATGAGGTATTTATTCAAGGAGAGATGCTCGATCTTCTCCGGGCCGTCGTTCATCCGGACGTCGGTCAGATTGATAAACACCGCGCCGGGATCGTTGATGACATCCGAGAAACGTTTCCGTTTTTCCGGGACGAACAGATCTCCCGAATAGACGGCATGCACAGTCCGCACCTTCACCCTGACGTGTTGTCCTTCGTTCATAAAGGGTTGCCTCCGTGTTGAGGGTTGTATGGGGGGCGGGGCGCATTCTTCATGCCCGCTCCGGCAGTTCGACCGCATCGGTCCTTTTTTCTTCTTCCGCTCCCTCCGCTTCTTCGTTTATATTCTCTTTTGCGTGGAAAATGCGATAGAGTACCGGCAGCACCAGGAGCGTCAGCGCCGTGGAGGAGAGAATGCCGCCGATGACAACGGTCGCCAGCGGGCGCTGGACCTCCGCCCCCCGTCCGACCGCCAGGGCCATCGGAAGGAACCCAAGCGACGCAACCAGAGCCGTCATGAGCACCGGCCGCAGCCGCGTGATCGCGCCGTGAAAGATCGCTTCGTCCAAAGCTTGGCCTTCTTCGCGAAGCTTATTGATGAAGGTAATCATCACCAGCCCATTGAGCACGGCCACGCCGGAGAGGGCGATAAACCCCACCCCCGCCGAGATCGACAGCGGGATCCCTCTGAGCCAGATCCCCGCGATCCCGCCGGTCAGCGCCAGCGGCACGCCGGTGAAGACCAGGAGGGAGTCTTTGACATTCCCGAAGGTCACAAAGAGGAGGAGAAAAACCAGGAGCAGCGAGACCGGAACAACGATCTTCAGCCGATTTGTGGCCGAGATCAGCTGCTCGAACTGCCCGCCCCAGGTCGTCCAGTAACCCGCCGGAATTTTGACCCGTTCCTTGATCATCGCCTCCGCCTCCTGCACGAACGATCCGATGTCGCGCCCCCGGACGTTGGCCGTCACCACCACACGCCGCTTGCCGTTTTCCCGACTGATCTGATTGGGTCCGGGGGCGATATTGAATTCGGCGACGGCGCCGAGAGGAAGATAGCTCGGCCGCGACTCGGCCCGGACGGCTCGGGTATCCGGTTCTGTCCGGGGAAGAGGAATCGGAAGACGCTTCATCGCCTCAAGGTTGCTCCGCGTCTCCTCCGGCAGGCGAACAATCAATTCAAACCGCCGGTCTCCCTCAAAGATCTGGCCCGCGCTCTTTCCGCCAACGGCGATCTCGATCGCCTCCTGAACATCGGAGAGATTCAGCCCATATCGGGCCATCTCTTTCCGGTTCATTTGAATGGTCAGGACCGGAAGACCGGTGACCTGCTCGACCTTCACGTCCGAGGCGCCGGGGACCTTTTCCAGAACTTCGGCGATCTCTTCGCCGGTTTCAAAAAGAACGTCCATATCGTCTCCGAAGACCTTGACCGCCACGTCGCTCCGTACGCCGGCGATCAGTTCGTTGAAGCGCATCTGGATCGGCTGCGTGAACTCATAGTTGTTGCCCGGGATTTTCTTGACCGCTTCTTCGATCTCATGAACCAGATCGGCCTTGGGCCTTTTCGGATCGGGCCATTGGGATCGTGGTTTGAGCATGATAAAATTGTCGGCCACACTGGGGGGCATCGGGTCGGTGGCGATCTCCGCTGTTCCGAGCTTGGCAAAGACGGTCTCCACCTCCGGGAATTCTTTGATTCGGATTTCCAGGAGGTGCTGCATTTCAATCGCCTGGGAGAGGCTGGTTCCCGGAATTCGCAGCGCGTGCATGGCGATGTCCCCTTCATCGAGACTTGGGATGAACTCGCTTCCCATCCGGGTCGCCAGCAATCCGCTTAAGACCACCAGAACCGTTGCCGCCGTGACCACCAACGCCCTGTTCGCCAAGGAGAGATTCAGTAAAGGGGTATACACCTTCTTGGCCCACCGCACCAGAAAATTCTCTTTCTCGGAAATCCGTCCGGAAAGGAGCAGCGCCACGGCGGCGGGGATAAATGTCACGGAGAGGATCATGGCCCCCAGCAGCGCCGCGATGACGGTGAAGGCCATCGGGATGAACATCTTGCCCTCCACCCCGCTGAGGGTGAGGATCGGGAGGTAAACGATCATGATGATCAGCTCCCCGAACATCGTTGCTTTCCGGACCTCTTTGGAAGCATCGAAGACAATCTCGAATCGCTCAGCGCGGGTGAGAAGCCTCCCCAATCGATGCTGCTCCTCGGCCAGCCTGCGGATGCAGTTCTCGACGATGATCACGGCGCCGTCGACGATCAATCCGAAATCGAGCGCGCCCAGACTCATCAGGTTGGCGCTCACCTTGTTGCCGACCATGCCGGTGATCGTGAAGAGCATCGACAGCGGAATGACTAGAGCAGTGATGATCGCTGCTTTGATGTTTCCAAGAAAGAGAAAGAGAATCGCAATCACGAGAAGCGCCCCTTCCTCCAGATTTTTCTTCACCGTCTCGATGGTCGCATCGACCAGCGTCGTCCGGTCGTAGACGGTTTTGGCGACCACCCCTTCCGGAAGCGTCCGGTTGGTCTCGACGAGCTTATCGGCGACTTTTTGAGAGACCGTTCGGCTGTTCTCCCCCATCAACATGAAGACGGTGCCGAGGACGACCTCTTTTCCGTTTTCGGTGGCCGCCCCGGTCCGAAGCTCTTTTCCGTTCAACACCTCGGCCACATCTTTGATGTGAACCGGCACCCCTTGGTGGTTGCCGATGACGATTTGCCGGATTTCTTCCAGGTCCGCCGCCTGACCGGGAGCCCGGATGAGATATTGCTCTCCTCGATGCTCGATGTATCCCGCGCCGATATTGGCGTTGTTTTTTTCAAGGGCTTCCAAGACATTCTGGAACGTCAGACCATAGGAGATCAGCTTTTCCGGATAAGGGGTAACATGAAACTGCTTCTCATAACCGCCGATGGTGTTGACCTCGGTGACCCCTTTCACGTTCCGCAGCTGCGGTTTGATCACCCAATCCTGAATCGTCCGAAGATCGGTGGGTGTATAGGCCGAGCCGTCGGGTTTCTTCGCTCCTTCTTCCGCTTCGACCGTCCACATGAAGATTTCGCCCAAGCCGGTGGCGATCGGTCCCATCGTCGGCTCGATCCCCGGCGGAAGTTTGCCTTTCGCTTCCTGGATCCGCTCGTTGACCAACTGCCGCGCAAAGTAGATGTCGGTTCCGTCTTCAAAAATAACGGTCACCTGGGAGAGCCCATACCGGGAGAGCGACCGGGCCTCTTTCAGATGAGGCAATCCCGCCATCACCGTTTCGACCGGGAAAGTGATTCGCTGCTCGGCCTCCAGCGGGGAGAAGCCCGGAGCCTCGGTATTGACCTGAACCTGGACATTGGTAATGTCCGGGACGGCGTCGATCGGAAGGCGCCGGTAATTGTAGACACCGAGCGCAGCAATCGCCACGGTCG
This sequence comes from Candidatus Manganitrophus noduliformans, assembly GCF_012184425.1. Lineage (NCBI taxonomy): Bacteria > Pseudomonadati > Nitrospirota > Nitrospiria > Candidatus Troglogloeales > Candidatus Manganitrophaceae > Candidatus Manganitrophus > Candidatus Manganitrophus noduliformans. Next base: position 93,787 of record NZ_VTOW01000008.1, on the reverse strand, counting down.
CCATCAGTACCATCCATCGCTGGCGAATGGAAAATTTTAAGATTTGCTCAAGCATACCCTTTCCTCCTATACGGCGATGTCGCCTCTCTCTCCGGTTCGGACTCGAATCACCTCCTCCAGATTCCTCACCGTGATGATGCCGTCTCCTCTTTGTCCCGTGTGCGCCGTTTCCCGGATCGTGTCGGCGATCGTCGCGGCCATCTCGTCAGAGCAGACGACCACCATCACCGTCTTGCGATGATAGTCGATGTCGTCTTCCGTGACGACAAAGGCGCCGCCGGCGCCGCGACCTCTCCCCTGCCCACGCGCATCGAGCAGAGTAAAACCGGGGAAGTGTTCGAGCTCACGAAGGGCATGAACCACTTTATGGACCATATGCGGGTGAATGATCGCTTTGATCTCTTTCATCGGTGATATCCCTTTATTTTTGTGTAGAGACGCCCCGGCCGAGCGTCTCTACCGGTTTTTTAATGATCATGCGAAGCCCCGCTCTTTCCCAGATCGGCTTTGAGCACAAAGCTGTTCTTCGCGGCATATTTCTCTCCCGGCGAGAGGCCCGAGACCACTTCCACCCATTTTCCGTCGCTTCGCCCCAACTCCAGAGGCCGCGCCTCAAATTGACCTTCGTATTGGACGAAGACGACGTTCCAGTCCCGAAAGGTCTGTATGGCCTCAGAGGAAACGGCAACCTGCGTGGGTATTTCTTCCTGCGCCAGCTCTACGGTCACAAAGAGACCGGGCCGCCAGAGTCCCTTCGGATTCGGTATATCGACATGGGCGGAAGCGGCCCGACTCTGCTCGCCGACCAGGGGGCCGATAAAAGAGATCTTTCCGGTTGCTTCCTCCCCCAGCTCTTTCGATCGCACAGTGACCGTCTGTCCCAACTGAACCGCGCGCAGATCTTTGGCGTAGACCGTGATATCTCCCCAAACGGTAGAGAGATCGGCAATAACGAAGATATCGGCGTCCTCTTTAATTGCCTCCCCGGTTGAAATTCGTTTTTCGATAATCATCCCATCGAGTGGGGATTTCAATTCATAGCGGGTCAGCGCTTTCGAAACAAAGGGGGCCCGGACCTCCCGTTCCACCACAGCGCCTTCCGGCTCAATGGCCAGTAATGCGAGATCCGCGTACGAAAGTCCCAGCGCCAGCAGTTTCTGCTCGGAGGCTTGCCTGGCAATTTCGGCCTCTTCCAGCGCGTGCCGGCTGGCCAGATAATCCTGTTCGGGCGAGATCTTTTTCTTCCAAAGATTTTCCTCCCGAACGAAAGAAGCCTGAGCGAACTCAAGACGGTGGACCGATTCGATGTACTCCGTTTTTGCTTCCGCCAGTTCCCGGCTTTCGAGGATGGCAATGACCTCTCCCTTCCTGACGCTCTCGCCCAGGTTTTTACGAACCTCCGTGACAACCCCTGAAAGCCGCGGCACAACGTGAGCGACTTTATTTCTGTTGAGCCCAATTTCGCCTGGAAGATCGAGGATTGTTTTCATCCGGACCGGGCCGGCGGTCTCGATTTCGATTCCGGCGGCTTTCACGGCTTCGGGCGCCATCGCCACACGCCCTTCGACCTGCGAATATTCCCATCGATGGGTTTGGCTCTTCCGCTCCGCTGATATCTTTACATCGAACGAATGCGGCTCTTCGACTGTTTTGTCTCCCCGCAGATAGTCCGCTTCTTTTTGAAACCGGATCTCGTCCACCCGTCCTCCAAGCCGGTGAAGCGAAACCCCCAATCGGACCTCGCTCGGATCGACCGGCTTTCCTCTCTCGTAGGCGTAGGCCCGAAATTGCGGTGGAACCCCCCGCTCATAGATGGTTAGCTCAATCTGAAAATCGCCGTCCGACAGCAACCTTCCTCCATGAGGCCCCTTCGCGGTCACCTCATCGTCATGCCCTTTCTCCTCTTCGTGGGATTCGCTCCCCTTGGATGTTTTCTCCGTTCGCAGAATCGTCAATGCCAGGACGATCCCCACAAGGAGGACGGTGGCGACAGCCATGAACTTTTTACTATTCATCTGATGACTCCCTTATTTTGATCGACCTCATTTTGTCCCGGCGCGTTTCGGATAGCCTAGAAAATGTAGCCCAGAGAATGGAACGGCCACTAGGGGCGGCCACCAGTAACGTCCAAAGGCTCCCCGATCAGCCGTTCGACCTCTGCTACGGCCTGGTGATAGTCGGCCAGGGCGCGCAGATGCTGCGCCCGCGAACCGAACAGCGTCCGCTGCGCGTCTAACACATCCAATAAGCCGAACTTTCCGAGGCGGTATCCTTCGTTCACCGCCTCGAAGGCCTGCGCCGCGCCGGGGAGAACTTTCTCCTTAAGAGAGGTCGCCTCGATATGCGCGGTCGAGAGGGCCCGGTAGGCCTCGGAGAGCGCGGTCGCGACCCGCATCTCCGCGGCCCGCCGCTCTTCTTCCCCCTTTTCCAGCCGGTCGCGCGCCTCCTGGATCCCACCCTGATTCCGGTTGAAGAGCGGCAGGGGGAGAGAGAGGCCGATGATGAAGACGTTATCTCCCGTCGATTCGTACCGCCGGACTCCGCCCATCAGGGTCAGATCGGGAACGGCCCGCGATTGCTCCAGATCGACGGCGGCCCGGCGCTGGGCGATTTCGGTCGCCCAGCGGGCGAGATCCGAATTCTGAGAAAGGCGTTCGGCCAGTTGCGTAAGAGAGGGAATCGGAGAGATGGCGTCTAGTATTCCTTCCGCTTTTTCAAATTGGGGGATCGCACTTCCCCAGGTGGCCGCCAATTGTTTTCGGGCGGCCTCCAATTCCTTCCCGGCCCGATCGCGTTCGATCCCCGCCGAGGCCAGCGCGACGTTCGCCCGGATCTCCTCGATCGGCGACACCTCTCCCGCCCGGACCCGTTCGGAGACGACGCGGGCCGTCTCTTCGGCAAGCCGGACCGTTTCTTCCGTCAACTCCTGCTGCTGCTGTCCTCGCAACAGATCGACAAACGCCTGGGTGACCTGTGTGAAGAGCTCGATCCGTTTGGTTTCGTAGTCCCACCAGGCAAGGTCGCGCGAAAGCGCCACGGCCTCGCGCCGCTTCGTCCGCTTTCCTCCCAGCTCGATGATCTGGCTAAGTTGTAAAGTACCCTGGGGTTGAGGGACACTGTCGGGGGAAGCTGAAACCCCAAGATCCTGCAGGTCGGCGCCGATCGTCGGGTTGTGGAGAAGCCCTGCCTGGAGGGTCGCCGCTTCTCGCGCGCGGACTTCCCAGGAGAAGGCCCGAAGCTCCGGGTTTTGCATCAGCGCCAACGCGAGCGCCTGCCGTAAAGTGACGGTTCCGGTCGACTCTCTGGTGGCCGCCGCATCCCCCAGGCTATCGGGCGTTTCCTGGCGGGGCGCGCGGGCGAGGAAAGCCGGGAGGTCGCTCCCTAGAGGACGCGGCTTCGGGGGCGATTCCTCAGCACGGGTCGCGCCTGCGTGCGGTCCGAGGAAGAAGAGGATAAAGATTAAGATGATGAGTAATTTTAAACGCATGAATCCTCCAAAAGGTCTGTTGAGGGGAGAACAGGCCACTCCCTTCCCCTTGAATCAGGAGAGAGGGGTCGGAGGATTTAAATCAGAAGGACGGTGGCGCGAAGAGAGAGAAGTGTGGTGCTTATTTTAAATGGAGGCGGCGGAGAGGGACGATTCAAAACCGGTGGAACGAACGTCAGCACCTCTTGTGCGATCGTTGATGGAAAAAGGATTTTAAAAACCGGTGCGGGTTTTGCCGTGGATGCGGGAGTGATTTGCTGTTCATGGTCGGAGAGATAAAACTCATGATCGGGAACGGAGCTCTCTCCCATCCCGCCCGCCAATACCCGGTCCAGCAGGCCGGCATGATCTTTAGCAGGATGTCCGGGAAAAGATTCATGTTCATCCTGATAGCCGGAATGATGAAAGATCAGGCGGACCTGATCACTTTTTCCGGAAAGGAAGGTTTGATGGGAACTGTCCATCAGCATGGAAACGAGCGTTAGGCCTTGAGCGCTTCCGACCCAGAGCAGCAGGTAAACCGCTAGACAAGCGAGGGCCATTCGAAATCGGGGTTGGTTTTTTTTACGATAGAACATTCGCTCTGATCCAAAGGTACTTGTTATGCTTTTTTACAACATAGCTTACATATATATCAGATTTAATTTCGGATGGCAACAAGGGCTTTCGCGATAATGGGATATGGTAAATATCATACCAGCGGAGCGCACCGACCCGGCAACCCCTCTGTCCAACTAAACAGGTCGATCGACCTTCACGTGGATCTTCCACTGACAGCCGGTCGGATCCTGGCGCAGTGATCGCTCCTTAAATATCTAAAGGAAATCGGCGATTCATTCTTTAAAATTAATTAGCAGAAAAACTAAGAACGTTGCCTGATCGCGTGGTGCTTAGCACCGGCTCACTTCCGATCCTATTTCCCATAGACATGCCCATGAGTGTTTTCAGAATCGATATGCGCTGTGGTTGTCCAGAGCCCCACATTGCCTTGACAACGAAATGGGTTTAATACATTATCTTTTTGGAGTAAAACTCCTTTTGAGAGATAAAGGGTGATCGATGTCAAATGTCGTTCGGTTTGGTGTTTCTATCCACGAGAGTCTTCTCAAACAGTTCGATCAGTATATAGAAGAAAAAAGATATACCAATCGCTCTGAAGCTTTGCGCGATCTGATACGGGACCATCTGGTCGAACAGGAGTGGGATGAAAATAAAGAAACCGTCGGAACGATTACGATTGTCTATGATCACGGAGTCCATGAGCTGATGGAGAAGCTGACCGACCTGCAGCACCATTATTCCTCACTGATCCGCTCCACCCTCCATATTCATCTGGACCAGCATCGCTGCCTGGAGGTATTGGTCGTACGCGGCCGGAGCGGTGAGATCAAGAGAATTGCCGATTCGCTCATCGCAACAAAAGGGGTAAAGCATGGAAAACTGACTGCGACCACGACCGGTAAAGACTTAAAATAAAGTGATTTCGTGAATCGCCTTCGGAAGTGCCGGGCTCTCCTCCTCTGACCCGCGCTCGCGCAGGAGGCGGATAAAAGTGAGGCGGTTTAGTCGATCTCGATCTGGACAAGTCCCTTTTGGATCGCGTAGCGAACCAGTTGAGCGATGTTGCGAAAGGCCAGTTTGTTCATGATATTGGCGCGGTGGGTCTCCACCGTTTTGACGGCGATGCCCAGCTCCTCGGCAACTTCTTTGTTCTTATAACCCTCTGTAACCAGTTTGACGACCTCGCGCTCGCGCTTGGTAAGCTCCCGGGGCCGGATTGCCTTGGAGATGATTTCCCTGTGTTGGTTTTTCAACTCAGATAAACTCCTTTCCTGACGATAGATCTTTCTTTAGAGCCGGGCCAGTCTTGGATTTAACCGCTCTACTCGCCTTGATCATGATCGTTTCATCGGTCTGCGGATTACTTCCTTTACGCGCCGCACGGCTCTTCATCGTAAACGTTCCGAAGCCGGGGAAGGAGAATCGCCCGATTTTCTCGACCCATTTGGCGACGGCCGCAAGTGTTTCGCCGATAATGCCGGTCATTGCTTTCTTGCTGATCCCATTACCCGCACGGTTTTTTGCAATCGCCTTAAGAAGCGATTTCTTGTTCATCAACTTCTCCCGAAACAGATTGAGCAAAATAGTGCGGGATTATATCGATTCGACTAGCAAATGTCAAAAAACTCTTGCGGAATACTTGGGAGAAAGTATCGGACTCTGCCACCGGTCGGTAAGGAGTCCTCCCTTTGACTCATTTGAGATCATTCCTCCTCGATAAAAGTTCGGCCACTCCCTAGATGCTTGCCTGGAGATGGTATATCTTTTCCTTTCTACCACTTGTGGTATATTTTCAGGTAATGGCATTTACCGCCGTCCAATAGGGGGTCGAGTTGGAGGGACAGAAGAACCCCTTTTCCGTCTCTCGTTTGATAAACACCGCTGGTGTGCGCTGTTTTGAACATCACCAAGGAAGATAAGTACTCAAGTAACTGAGTCCCTCGTTTCCCTGATAAAGCCTGCAAAAATATCGGTTTCCTTTTGAGGATAACGCAGAATGCGTTCTTTTTTTCTTCCATCACTCCGGGCCCGGCTCTTATTGCTGGTATGTCTGGCCGTCGTCCCTGCCTTGGCATTGGCCCTTTCCACCGCCTCGGAGCAGCGGCGGCTTGCCACGATCGAAGTTCAGGACAATGCGTTGCGGCTGGCGCGGCTCGCCGCGAGCAGTCAGGAAGGTCTGTTTGAAGGGGCGCATCAACTCCTCGTGACCCTCTCCCATCTTTCTGAAGTCCGCCGCGGAGACGCGGCTAGTTGTAGCCGACTCTTTGCCGATCTTGTGAAAGCTTACCCGCTGTATGTCGGCTTCGGGGTTATCCAGGCAGACGGAAACATATTCTGCAGTTCCACTCCCTTTCCACGTCCCCTCACTGTTGCCGACCGAGAGTACTTCCAACGCGCGATTCAAACACGCAGCCTTGCCGTCGGCGAATACCAGATCGGCCGCGTCAGCGGAAAACCCTCAGTCAATTTCGGCTATCCCATTTTCGACGATGCTGGAGAGATCCGGGGGGTGGCCGTCGCCGCGCTCGATCTCTCCCGGCTCAGTGAAATGGTAAAAAAGGCAAAGTTGCCTTCCGGAGCAATGCTAACGATGACCGACCGCAATGGGATCGTCCTGGTCCGCTACCCCGACTCGGATAAGTGGATCGGCCAGCCGGCACCGGAGTCGCAGAACATTCAGGTCATCCTCTCTCAGGGAGGCCGGGGTGAAGCGTCCGGACCGGCTGGTGTCCCGCACCTCTTCGGGGTCACCCGCCTGACCGGAACGGGAGGAGAATTCTATATCAGCGTCGCGGTCCCGAAGGAGGAGGCCTTCGCCGACGCTGATCAGATCCTGACCCGGAATCTCCTTTGGATCGGATTTGCCGGTTTGATGGCGCTGGCGGCGGTACGGATCGGCGGAGATCGCCTCATCCTTCGCGAATTTGATGCTCTTGAGGCGCGCTACCGCGCCTTGGTCGAACATATCCCGGCCGGAACGTTTTTAACCACGCTTGATGAAAGGACCCTTTACGTGAGTCCCCAAATTGAGCGGATGTTCAACATCCCGGCATCGGTTTGGATGTCGGAGCCGAGATACTGGATCAAGCAGGTCGATCCAGTCGATCAGGAGCAGGTTGTCGCCGAGCTGCATCGCTTCCTGACAGACGGCGAGCCTTTTAACTCGGACTATCGAATGCGGACGGCCGACGGGAGACTGATCTGGGTGCATGCGGAGGCGGTGTTGGTTAGGGACGAATCCGGCCGGCCTCAGTGTATCCAGGGAATTGTTCTAGACATCACCGCTCACAAGAGGGAAGCCGACCTCCGGGAACATCAGGCGCTGCACGACGCATTAACCAATCTTCCCAACCGGGTTTTGCTGCGAGACCGGCTGGAGCAGGCAATCCTAACCAGGCAGCGCGGGGAAAAGCCGCTCGCCCTGCTGATCATGGACCTCAACCGCTTTCGCGAGGTGAACGATACGCTGGGGCATCATCACGGCGATCTTTTGTTGAAGCAAGTCGGATCCCGTTTAAAGGAGATCGTGAGGATGACCGACACGGTGGCGCGGCTTGGCGGTGATGAATTTGCCATTCTCCTTCCCGGTGAGTCGGCTGAGGGGGCGGTCATGGCGTCAGAAAAAATTTTAAAGACCCTCGAGCGCCCTTTTTCTCTGGAGGGCCAGACCGTCGATGTCGGCGCGAGTATTGGCATTGCGCTCTGCCCCGACCACGGCAGCGAGGCCGATCTGCTCATCCAGCGCGCCGATGTTGCAATGTACGCCGCCAAAGAATCCGGGAACAGCCATGCCGTTTACGCCTCAGAGCGGGATCCCCATACGACACGGCGGCTGGCGCTCTTGTCCGGTTTGCGCCAGGCAATCCAAAAGAATCAGCTCTTTCTTCTCTACCAACCGAAGATAGATCTTAGAACCAGTCGCCCCATCGGTGTGGAGGCGCTGGTGCGCTGGCAACATCCGGACCTTGGACCTGTGGCGCCCGATCAGTTCATCCCCCTCGCGGAGCAAACCGGGTTGATCAAGCCGCTGACCCTCTGGGTGCTGGAGGAGGCGCTGCGGCAATGCCGGACTTGGCGGGATGAGGGGCTGGAAGTTCGTGTGGCAGTTAATCTCTCCGCCCGTAACCTGCAAGACCCCCATCTTTGCGAGGAGGTTACCTGGTTGCTGGAGGCCTACGATCTGCCAGCGGACCTTCTGGAATTGGAGATCACTGAAAGCTTCTTGATGGCCGATCCGGTGCGCGCGATGGAGATTCTCTCAGAGTTGAACGGAAAAGGAATTCACCTCGCGATCGACGATTTCGGCATCGGCTACTCTTCCCTCGGCTACCTGAAACGGCTACCAGCCGCCGTCATCAAGATCGACAAGTCCTTTGTCAAAGGCTTGGCCGAGGATAAGGACGACGCCATGATCGTCCGCTCTACGATCGACCTGGCGCACAATTTGGGGCGGAAGGTGGTGGCCGAGGGGGTGGAGAGCAAGGAAATTTGCGAAGTACTCGCCTCTCTCGGCTGCGATGCCGCACAAGGATATTATTTCAGCCGACCGATTCCGCCAAAGGACCTGTCCAACTGGTTCAAAAACTTACCAAATGGATAAGAATTTCACGTTTCCCGCGGGACATCTGTCCTTTCGACAGGGTTTTAGATCCTTTATACCTCTCCACCTCTACTGTTTTCCGAAATCGTACTCATAATGAATGCGCTCTCGGAGGTGAAAGGAAAATAGACTTCAATTTAAATCGGGACGGTCGGAAGGGTTAAATTCATTTTTCCTTAGAATCGCGTCGACCTTCGCCGCCAGCTCCGACGGGCTAAAAGGCTTTTCGAGTAGATGGAAGTTGTTTCTCAAGAGGAAGTCCGGATCTTCGAAGTGGTTAAAGTGGCCACTGATGAATAGGAACGGCACGTTTTGTTTCAACTCCTGTATTTTCCTGAAGAGGTCCATTCCGCTTGCCTCCGGCATGACCATGTCCGAGAGAATAAGCGTAATTGAATTAGAATGCGCTTGGAATATTTTTAACCCCTCTTTCACGCTGTCGGCGGCGAGGACGGCGTAGCCGAAGTTGTCTAAAACCAGTTTAATAAGATTCCGGACGGCGGGATCATCTTCTACCACCAGAATCGTTCCCGATCCTCTCGGTGGAAGGGAGGGAGGGGACGGTTTGGGAATGGCGGGTTTTTCGACGGATGGAAAATAAACTTTGAAGGCGGTCCCTTTACCAGGGGCGCTTTGAACCTGAATGGTTCCATGGTGTTGACGGACAATGCCGTAAACCAGTGAGAGGCCGAGCCCTGTTCCCTTCCCCGGACTCTTTGTCGTGAAAAAAGGTTCAAAGATCTTCTCCCGGACTTTTTCTTCCATTCCGGTTCCGGTATCGATCACTTCGAGGAGAACGTACGATCCGGGACGGGCATTCGGAAGAGCGAGGCAGTCCGCTTTTTCCAAGTGAATATTCTTCGTCTCAATCGTTAACGCTCCCCCTTGCGGCATCGCATCTCTAGCGTTTATGCAAAGGTTCATCAAGACCTGCTCGATCTGAGCAATGTCCGCATGAACCGTCTTGAGCGCAGCGTCGGGAGTGAATTTGATTCGGATATCCTCTCCCAGGGTCGTGGCGATCAGTTTAAGGAGGTCCGAAATGATCGCATTCAGATTCAGGTCGATCGCCTCGATCGTCTGCCGGCGCGCGAAAGCAAGGAGCTGTCGGGTAATCCCTGCGGCCCGCTCCGCCAGCTTTCGGATGGTGATAAAGTTGGGATAGAGAGGATGTCCCAAATTAATTTTGGCTAAGCCCAAATCGGAATAGCCGAGGATACCAGTCAGGACATTGTTGAAATCGTGAGAGATCCCGCTGGCGAGCTGGCCGAGACTCTCCATCTTTTGCGCCTGAAGGAGCTGCTTTTCAAGCGACTTTCGCTCGGCGCGATTTTCGGCCTCGCGCAGCTCCCGTTGAATGGCGGCGGGCAGGCGCGTGAGGTTGTCTTTCATTAAATAGTCGTGCGCCCCGGCTTTCATCGCGGCCACGGCGGTCTCTTCTCCAATGCTTCCCGAAATGATGAGGAGCGGGATGTCGCGCCCCGTTTTTTTTAGGAGTGCCAGCGCCTCCGGCGCGCTGAATTTCGGCAAGGTGTAGTCGGCCAGTATAACGTCCCAGGTTTGGCGCCGGAGGGCGTCCGTCATTTCATAGGCGGTCTCGACGCGCTCATACGTCGGTTCAAAACCGCCCTGCCGCAATTCCAGCAGGATCAATTCTGCATCACTTTGGGAATCCTCGATGATCAACGCTCGCAGGGGGGTCGTCATCGCTGTCTCCTAATTGTTTTATATCTTCAGATACTCGGTTTCCTGGCCTTTCTGTCGGCTCCTCGCTTTTTCAGCGGAATCCGAAGACCGACCTTTGTTCCTTTGCCGGAAATGCCGCTGATGCTGATCTCTCCGTTGAAGAGAAGGGCGCGCTCCCGCATCCCCAGCAACCCCAGAGAGGTGGGATTGGAGATCTCTTGATTGGAAATTCCCAGGCCGTTGTCCTCTACGTCTAGAAAGAGTTGGCGGTTCTCTTCCTCTACCAGGATGTCCACCCGTGTCGCTTTCGCGTGGCGGGCGACATTTGTCAATATCTCTTGGAAGATTCGGAAGACGGCCGTCGCGCGATCACGGTCGAGGTCAACAGTCTGAAGGTTGGTGTTGATCCGGCACGAGATACCGGTTCGAGTTTGGAACGCCTTTGTTTGCCATTCAATCGCCGCAACCAACCCCAAGTCGTCGAGCACTCCCGGTCTCAGCTGCGTTCCAATCTTCTGCACCGTTCGAATGGCGGCGTCTACTAAGTGCGACATCGACGCAATCTTCTCGTGAAGAAGGGCCAGTGTCTTTTCACCTGAGCGATCGGATCGGGCGAGCGCTTTTTGCATCAGCGAGAGGTCGATCTTGATGCTGGTGAAGACTTGGCCGAGCTGGTCGTGAACCTCGCGGGCGATCCAGGTCCGCTCCTTCTCCCGGAGAGAGTCCATCCGGGCAGCAAGGTTCCGCAACTGTTCACGAGATTCTTTCAGGGCCTCCTCGGCCCGCTTGCGCTCCCGGCGGCTCTCGGCCTCTTTCAACTCCCGCTCGATGGCCGGACAGAGCCGGGCCAGATTGTCTTTCATCAAGTAGTCGTGCGCCCCCGCCTTCATCGCGGCCACGGCGATATCCTCTCCCACGCTTCCGGTGATAATAATAAAGGGGATTTCCAGTCCGGCCTTCTTAACGAGTTTAAGGGCCTCCGGAGCACTAAATCGGGGCATGAAGTAATCGGAGACGATTAGGTCCCAACCGGCTTGGCATAGAGCGTCATCCATCGCTTTGGGCGTCTCGACCCGCTTGTAGGAGAGATCATATCCAATCTGTTGTAATTCATTGACGATCAACAGGGTGTCATCTTCGGAGTCTTCCACGACCAATACGTGAAGAGATTTTCTCATCTGTTGTCTCCGGGAAGAGGCACGTTTAAAAGAAGCCAGTAAAGACCGAGCTGCTTCACGGCCTCGGTGAATTGGTGAAAATCGACCGGTTTTAGAACATAGCTGTTGACTCCCAGGTTGTACCCGGCGAGGAGATCGGTCTCTTCATTCGAGGAAAGTCAGGATGACGACGGGAAGGAGCCTCGTTCGAACGTCGGCGCGGATAGCGCGAAGGACATCGAGACCGTTAAGCTTAGGGAGCTTCAAATCGAGGAGGACCACCTGCGGCAGGTCTGTGAGCTCCCGGCCGGCGTACTTTCCCCCGCCGAACAAGTAATCAAGGGCCTCGACGCCGTCATGGGTGACCACAATCTCGTTCATCAGATGATTCTCTTCAAGCGCCATGCGGGTGAGCATTTCGTCATCCGGATCGTCCTCCACCAACAACATCGTTTTTTTAGCCATCGGTTTCCTTAAGGTGGTGGATGACGCAGGGGCAACCCGGCGGGTCCCCAGACGGGACAGGAGCGTCCCTAGGTGAGAAACCGCCTCGCCACGATATAACGATCCTCATCGACCGATGAACCTCTCAAAGCGTGAAGTAGAATGTTGCCCCTTTTTCCACCTCTGCTTCGGCCCAAACCTCTCCGCCGTGTCGATGGATGATCCGTTGAACAGTGGCCAAGCCGATTCCCGTTCCTTCAAATTCGCTCATACTGTGGAGGCGCTGGAATGCCCCGAATAGCTTGTCGGCGTAGGCCATGTCAAATCCCGCCCCATTGTCCCGAACAAAGTAGGTCGGTTTTCCCTCTTGTTCAACCGTCCGAACTCGATGATCGCCTTCGGACGCTTCGAGGTAAACTTCCAGGCATTCCCGAGCAGATTTTCCAGAGCGATCCTCAGGAGGCCTCGGTCCCCTTCGGCTTTCATACGATCCTGGATTAGGAAGGTGACCCTCCGTTTTGGGTCCGCTGCCTGGAGTTCTTCCGCGATCGACCGGGCAAGGGCCGTCAGGTCCAACGGCGCTTTCCGCATAACGCTCCGGGTGATGCGGGAGAGGTTGAGGAGATCCTCAATCAGCGCCGCCATCCGCTGGCTTGCTGCATCGACCCGTTGGAGAAAATCCCTCCCCTGAGGGTCGAGCCGGTCGGAATATCTTGCGAGGAGGACGCGGCTGAAGCCGCCCATCGCCCGAAGCGGCGCCCGCAGATCGTGGGAGACAGAGTAGCTGAATGATTCAATCTCTTTGTTGACCGCTTCCAGCTGAGCGGTCCGCTCCGCGACCCGCCGCTCCAGGTCTTGGTTGAGCCGCCGGATCGCCTCCTCCGCCTCCTTGCGCTCGGTCACATCGAGGATAGTGCCGGCCAGCCGTACGACATGTCCGGCGGCGTCGGTGATACCGTCCACCGTCGCGCGAAAATGTTTCGCCGCTCCGCGGTCGGGGTTGGTGCGAAAATCGAATATCGCCGTTTCATTGTTCTCGATGATGCGCGCATGGGTCGCTAAAAGAATTTGCCGGTCTTCGGGGTGGACGAATTCGATGAACTCTTCGAATGTAGGCGGACCGAGCGCCGGCTCGCGGTCGAACAGACGGAACATCTCCCTCGACCAGAAACCGCGCTGCGCGCTGACATCGATCTCCCAACTCCCCAACCGCGCCCGCTCTTGAGCAGCTTCCAAGCTGGCCTGGCTTTCCCTCAGCGCTTCCTCCGCCCGCTTGCGCTCGGTGATGTCCTGAACCACACCGATCATCCGAACCGGCTGGTCGGCGGAGTCGAAGAGGGGCTCCCCTTGACCGGCCATCCAATGAAAACTACCGTCAGGCCAGATGACGCGAAACTCGTGGCAATAGGTCCGGCGCTGCGCGAGGGCCTCCTCTACAGCAGTCTGAAGCCCATGGCGGTCTTCCGGATGCAATCGGGCGTCGAATTCCGCATAGGTTCCCTTGAAAGCACCTGGGGCCATGCCCCACAATTCCTCATGACCCTGGGACCAGATGATTTGTCCGGTTGCCATGTTCCAGTCCCACGTTCCAATCCGGCCTGCCTGAAGCGCAAGCCGGAGCCGTGCTTCCGCTTGAACCAACGCCTCCTCCGCCCGCTTGCGCTCGGTAATATCTCGAGTAATCCCAATCACAGCCACTACCCTACCAGAAGCTTCTCGTAGCAAAGTCTCATGTGTTTCAAGCGTGCGGCGCGCGCCTTTGAGAGTGATAATATCGAAAACCAACGAGCCGGATTCCCCCTGCAGCACTCGTTTGTGCAGCTGCTCGAAGGCTTCGCGATGCTCCACCACAGCAAGCCGGAAAATACATTGTCCTTCCACCTGTTCCAGAGAATCAGCTTCGATCATCCGAAGACCAGCGGGGTTCATATCAAGAAGGTTGCCGGCACGGTCGACAAGTTTAATGCATTCAGGCTCATTCTCAATGATGGCACGCAGCCGCTCCTCTCGCTCTTGCAGCGATTCTTCCGCCAGCTTTCGCTCGGTGATATCCGTCACGAAGCCTTCCAGGAAGAGGAGTTCACCCGCAGGGGAGAAAATTCCCTGCCCCTTTTCCCATACCCATTTCTCTTCCTCCAAGGGGGTGCGGATTCGATAGGTCAGTTGATAGGGTCGCTTCCCTTGTAGAGCGGTTTGGACATCGTTCCAGACCGCTTTCTGGTCATTCGGATGGATGAGTTGCCCGAACGAGATCTTCCCCTCCGTAAAATCGGAAGGGAAATAACCGGTTAGGGAGTGGCTTCCTTCGCTAATGAATTCCAAAGTCCAGTTTTTGTCATTTCGGCAGCGGTAAGCGGCCCCCGGGAGACTACTCATAAGGGTAGCAAGGGTCCGCTGGCTTTCTCTCAGCGCTTCCCCTGTGCGCTTGCGCTCGGTAATATCGCGGACGACTCCGAGCAGCCGTCCATCCGAAAGCCCTTTCATGCTGATCTCGGCAGAAAAGGTTGTCCCATCTTTTCTTTCGAGCATCCATTCGTCGATCCATTCTCTGCCATCTTTGATATGCAAAATAGCCTGAGGCACATGAGAACGGTCTTTAACTGCAACGATGCTTCGTATATTTAACCGGAGGATTTCATTGCGCGTGTAACCAAGCATCCTACAAGCGCTGTCGTTTGCATCAAGATAGTTTCCAGATGGGTCGGCAATAAGGATGCCATCGCTTGCCTGCTCCACCAAGGTCCGATATTTTTCTTCGCTCTGCTTGAACGACTCCTCAGATCGCTTTATGGAGGAAAAAAGACGGCTTATTGCCCCAATACCGACCAACATCAGAACCGAGATAATCAAAGCGACCCATTCGGTCAACGGATCTGGAGCCGGCATTCCGTTCCCAAATAAGAAGCCGAACAAGGTAATGCATCGCCGGAGGGCCATCAGAAAAACAGCGGCAGCGATCATTGTCCAACCGGTCCGTCTTCCGGTGATTCGGATCAATCTCAGGGCAAGATACGCCGCAGCGAGTTGAAGCACTATCGATGTCGTCAGAATCAGTATAGCCAACATGGGTAGACTTCCTGAGTAGGCGGTTTTCTGAGACGTGTCCTCAACGGAAATTCGAGATTTATGGGAGGCAATCTCTGGCCGGGCGACTCATTGCGAAATATTCCCAGAGGACCGCACCTGAATACAATCTAGTACAGATTAAATGATAAAACAAGAGGGAAATTTCCAAGTATCAAGTTCCGAATAGGAATATTCCGATTTTCATTGATGAGAACGAAATTCCTTTTCCCCTTCTGGCCAAAATCAAAGTCCCTCCACCAACTATCCGCCGGTCCGCCCAAAACCTGCTCTTCTTGGCGGGACGTGGGCCAAAGGTCCGGGTAAACGGTCGACCTTTGTGGCACAACTGCAAGATTTCTGCTTTGTAAGGATATCGTCTGGCTTCTGAAGACCTACGATCTGCCGGCAGACATCTTAAATCGGAGATCATTAAAAGTTCTCAGGGGCCGATCCGATGCGCACGATGGAAACTTCAGCTTTACCTTTAAGATAAGCGGTTAGCCACGCAATCGACAACTTCGACATTGGTCACTCTTCCTCCCGCCTACTTGAAAAAACTGTCATTAAGATTGACAAGTTATTTGTCAAGAATTTGACAGAGAAGGCCGATGCCATGATCGTTCGCTCATCGATCAACATGGTTCACAATTTGGTGCAAGGATGGAAAACAAGGAAATCTCAGAAGGACTCGCCTCCCTTGGCTGCGATGCTGTGCGGGGATACTGTTTCAACCGGCCGGTTCTGGGTAATAATGTGAACCGCCGGTTTAAAAGCTCCCCGAAGGGATAAGAACTTCAGGCCTCAAGCCGAAACCTGTCTATTCAGCAGGCATTCAGGTTCCTTATGCCTCCATGGATTAGGGGCTCATGAGGAATTCTTATGTGCCCTATCGTTCTCCAGAACTATCTGAGAAAGCCCAGATCCTTGTGTGTATCCAGCCCCAGAATAATTTTTTAATGGCAGTAGTTCGGGCTCGCCGCCCCCAGAATGATGACCCCCCATGGAAAACGTCCGACATTGGGAATGCGTTTTACCTGATCCGTGTTTGAATCGATGACATACACCGAGTCGTCGGTTGAAGAGGCGACATACACCTTCAATCCGTCGACCGTGGTCGCGCCCGTCTCAAGAGCCAGGTTCGCACCCAGCTTTAACCGGTTGACCCTCTTGAAGGTCGCCATATCGTAGACGAAGACGGCACCTTCCGCCCCGCTGATGACATAGGCCTTTTTCCCTCCTTGCGTGAAATTGACGCCGGTCATGCCCGCTCCTCCTTGGAGCGTCGTCACGACTTCTTGTGACTTCACATCAATGACGGAGATCGTTTGATCTCCATTGTTCGGGACCATCATGAAGCGTCCGTCCGGAGAGGAATACGCCCGCCAGGGGGCCTCGCCGACCTTCAGTGTTTTGATGACCCGATCGGTTTCGGTATCGATAATCCCAACCACGCCGGCATCCCCGTCGGCCGCATAGATAAAACGGCCATCGATCGTCGGCGTGGGATTAGCGATTCCTTTCAACTCGCTTTGATACCGCTCCGGGTCCCGAATCGCGGCGCGGTGGACATTACCGATCGCAAGCCTTTTCGCCAGCTGCTGCGACGGAATCTCAACGCTTCTCACCTCGTGCGCGCCGAAATTGGAGACATAGACCTTATTGTCTCCGGGCAGCACGCTGAAGCCGTGCGGCTCAAAAAAATCTTTCAACCGCCGGACCTCTTTTCCCTCTTTCAGATCGATCACCGAAACGGTCGAATCTTCCATATTTCCGACATAAGCGAATCGATCATCCATTGTAATCGCAAAATGTTCCGGCGCCTGGCCGGTCTCGATCGTTCGCTCAATCGCCTCTGTCGCCAGATCGACAACAAGGAAACGGTCCCTGCCGGTCGCGGAGACCAGGAGCTTCTTTCCGTTGTGGCTCAGCATCGCCATATGAGGATTGGCATATTTGCCCAGGGCAATCCGGCGGACGACCTGGTCGGTCTGTGTGTCGATGACGGCAATATCGCTGGAATCGCGGTTGGCCACGAAGACGAGCGTCTTCGGATCGTACGAGGCGAGATCGAGTGGTGCATTTTTTTGCTCATCGGCCCAGGCTCGGGAAAAACCGGAAAAGAGAATAAGAATAGAACCGATCAGGATCCAAAAACATTTTTTCAACATGAGCTTTCCTCCCATTTTATGAATGAGCCACGTTAGAAGTTGACGGTCGTCCGGACGCCGGGAATAAAGATGTTTTCGTTTTCATCGCCGGTCATGCCGTTTGTTCCGGAAATAAGCCACTGCAAATCGAGCGAGACCCAGAGCCGGTCTGTGAGAATGTGATGATAGTACCCCTCGGCGATATTTTCAGACTGGTCTGCCTCGACTTCCCGGCTGAAGGCGACACCCACTTGGTCTCTCGTCGATGCCTTGAAAGGGGAAGGGGTCTGAAACCCGGCCGACCAGGCGTATGCTTTTTGATTCTCACCTTCGGTTCGGCCGATCCCCGCCCGGGCAAAGAGGGTGAGGCGCACGGTGATTTGTTGATCGAGGCTGAATCCCACACCCCACGTCTTCTTCTCAAGCGCCTCCGAGACTCTTCCAACGCGTCCCCACAACCGGTAATTCCCTTCCCTAGCAAAAAGAAGGTGACTATGGTAGTCGATCTCGACCACGGCATAGACCTTCTCTGTGATGGTAGAGGCCGTGTCATTGGGTGACTGAATACCGAGCGCCACCCCCATCTCTCCTCCGGTGTCGTACTGAATGGCCAAACCGGGACCATTCGGCGGCTGCCGGAGCAGGGGGTTGTTCACCAGCGCCGTATTCAGAAACTGGCTGGTCTCATCGTTGGCGACCGCGTTCCGGTCGAAGTAGTTGGTCAGATCGATCTTTCCGCCGACGATCCTCAACCGGTCATCCAGGAGTTTAAAATGAAGCCACACCTCCCGTACCTTTACATCGTCGGTCACCCCGAGTGTCTCCGCATCGGCATTCAATCGAGAGAGGCTTCCAAGGACCTCATCGGGGCCAGCCCCGCCGATCGATTCCAGATCGACAAAGAAGGTCGAAAAAACCGTCGGCCTTGAGAGGAAGAAAAGATCAACCGCGCCTGTGGAGAAAAGCTTGTCGTTCTCTTTGCTGTTTAAAACTTGTTGCAGGATCCCTCGGGCCGATCCGCCGACGGCCACCCGTTTGGCCTCGGCTTCTTCGAGCGCAGCCGCAATCCTCTCATCCAAAGATTCTCTCCTCGAGAAGGGAAGCTTTCTGAAGGTCATCCTCCCTTCGGGAATCGTGCCGTCAGGACAACGCCCCCCCGGAGGCGGGGTATCGTGGATCTCTCCATCCGGGCATAAATACTCTTCGACCTTTTTAATCGTTTCGACCCGGTCGAGTCTGTCGAGCCGCTCTTCAAGTGCTTTGACCCGTTCGCTTAATGAAGCGTTTGACACTTCTTCATCCTCCTGCCGGTCCGGATCTTCTGCCCAGGAAACCCCAACATTTATTGCCACAAATAAAACAAGCGTACCGATCCATCTCTTCATTTTTCCTCTCTCCTCTCCCCTCGGAGAGTTCCGAGCATAAAATGACCTTTCCATCGGTCTCCTGACTCTCGGATCGTCCTACTCTCTGCGCCTTCCCATCCTTCGGCATGCTCAGGACAGTGGCATCGATGCAGATTTCGTCCCCGATTACAGTTGCGGGGCAGTGGCGGAGTTGCACCGCCTTCCCAAAATGGATGGGTCTAAAATATAATTCAGATCACGGTTTTCATCTCTCACCTCAATTGATTCGGCAGTCCTAACTTCACAATGAAGCCTGATAAAAAACATGCTCCTTCACCGGGTTTCCCTCTTTGACGTGCTCTTTTAGAATTCGATCCAATACCTCCGGGGTAACACCGTAATACCAGGTGCCGTCGGGATGAACCACCACGATCGGCCCCCCTTTGCAGACGGCAAAACAGCTGCAGCGGGTCCGCTTCACTCGAAATTCCCCCCCTTCCAGCCCATTCGCCGCCAGCTTCTCCCCAATCATCTTAAAGAGGCTCTCCGCTTCTCCCGAGGTGCAGCGGGGACCGGTGCAGACAAGCAGGTGTTTGTTGTAAGACTTGATCGACGGCTTCTCCGTTTTCAAAACGGGTTCCATGGGACCCTCCTTTTAATCGCGCTATTTTTTTGCTCCACTCGAACCGATCCGGCGTCGAAACGCCTCGCACAAAGAGATCCACCGCTCCGGGATGTTCGGATTCGAAGCGAAATGCAGATGAACATAACTGGCCAAGAGGTGATCACAATAAAACCCTTCCTCTCTCCCCTCGGAAGATTCTCCCCCCCGGAAAAGACGATAGGGTCTCTTCAATCCATTCACCGAATCAGGAGAGGGGCTTTCTATCCACTCCGAATAGTGGAACTCATGCCCCCTCGCCTTCCCTCCCTTTTCTAAAAGAAGGGACGGCTCCTGCGCTTCGATTGCGCGATATCCCAACGCCTTTAATTTCTTTCCCATCCGGACCTGCCCCGGCAGAAGCCCGACCATCGGGAAGGCGCCTCCCTCGGCCGTTTCGATCCGGTTTGCCAAATACATTAGGCCGCCGCATTCGGCATAGATCGGGCCGCCCCCGATTGCAAATCTCCGGATCGACGCGAGCATCGACTCATTCTTCGACAACCGCTCTGCATACACCTCCGGGTATCCTCCGCCGAAATAAAGTCCGTCCAGATCGGCCGGAATCTCCACCTCATTGAGCGGAGAGAAGAAGAGTAGCTCGGCACCGGCCCCCTCCAGCAAATCGAAGTTATCCTGATAATAAAAATGAAAAGCCGCATCCAGGGCGGTCCCGATTCTGCACCGCGCCGGTTTATTTTCCCCTCGAACGGAGCGGAAAGGGACCGCCGCTTCTACCGAATATTCCATTTTTACGATCTGATTGAGATCCAAAAATGTCTCGGCCATCTCCGCCAGACGCTCGCGGATGGAAGGACTAAGGCTCTCCGCCGCGCGGACGAGGCCGAGGTGACGCTCGGGGAGAGCGATCCCCTCCTCTTTTGGAAATCCGCCCAAGACCGGAACCGCGCAGGCCGACTCGACCGCCTCCCTTAAAATATCAAGATGATTCTTGCTTCCGATCCGATTGAAGATGACGCCTGAAATCTTCAATTCCGGATCGAGGGCCTGGCAGCCGCGCACGAGCGCCGCCGCCGTTCGGGCCAGCCCCCCCGCATCGATCACCAGGATCACCGGCATGGAGAGCCACTTCGCAATCTGAGCGGAGCTCCCCTCCTCCGATCGGCCTCGGAGCCCATCAAATAATCCCATCACCCCTTCGATGACCGAGAGATCGGCGTCGTCCGATGCGCGCGCGAAACTTTTCAGAACCTCCGAACGCCCCATCATCCAGCCGTCCAGATTCCTGGAGGGGCGCCCCGTCGCCACCCGATGAAAGGTCGGGTCGAGGTAGTCCGGCCCGACTTTAAATGCCTGCACCTTCATGCCTCTCCGGATCAGCGCTTCCAGAAGGGCGAGGGTCACCGTTGTTTTTCCAACGCCGCTATGGGTTCCGGCGATCAGGAATCCGCTTCTTTTCATCAAAACATTTCAAGGTTCCCTTAAAACTCAATCCCCTTCTGGGCCTTGATTCCTTTCTTGAATGGATGTTTGATCTCCCGCATCTCCGTGACCAGATCGGCGATCTCGATCAATTGCTCATCGGCGTCCCGGCCGGTCAGGAAAACATGGAGCGCCGGCGGTTTCGTCGTGAGAAACGCAACGACCTTTGCGACTTCGAGATAGTTGTAGCGGATGACGTAATTGATTTCGTCGAAAATGATCATCTGATAGTTTCCGGTGAGCGCCTCTTTCACCCCGAACTCCCACGCTTCTTGCGCTTTCTGTCGGTCCCGTTCTGGATTTTTGGTGTCCCAGGTGAAGCCCTCTCCCATCGGGAGAATCTGAAATTGATCGCCGAATTTCTTCGCAGAATCGAGCTCCCCGTAATGCCAACTCCCCTTGATAAACTGAACCACCAGGATCTTCCAGCCGTAGCCGAGCGCTCGGAAAGCGGTCCCGAGGGCGGCCGTGGTTTTCCCCTTGCCTGCGCCGGTATGGATCATGATCAGTCCCTTGGTCGGCATGTGTGCTCCATCCTTGACTACATGTGGGGCCGGCGCTAAAACCTGCCTTTGATTTTAGATATTCTCCTTCGGTACGCCATCCCCCACACCCTACTCCGACGCTTTCCGGTACCCATGGCTGAACGTCGCATCGTAAAGCCGGGAGCGGGTCCCTTCCGAGGCGAGGAATTCACCGACATAGATCAGGGCGGTCTTGGTGATCTGATTCTCTTTGATCAAGTCGTGAAGATCGCTCAACCGGCCCCGGACAATCTTCTCATCCTCCCAACTTGCCCGGTAGACAATCGCCACCGGCGTCTCGGCCGGATAAACCGACAAGAGCTCTCTCTCGATCTTGCCGGCGAGATGGACGCTTAAAAAGATCACCATCGTCGATCGATGCCGGGCCAGCTCGACCAGCTTCTCCAGATCGGGCATCGGGGTTCGTCCCTCGCAGCGAGTCAAAATCACTGTCTGGCTCACCTCCGGCACCGTCAGCTCTCTTTTAAGGGAAGCCGCGCCGGCCAGAAACGAGCTCACCCCTGGGACAACTTCGAATTCTAAGCCTGCCTTGAGAACCGGCTCAGTCATCTCCCCCATTGCTCCGAAGAGGGAGGGATCGCCGCTCGCCAGCCGGACCACCTTCTTCCCTGTCCGGGCCGCCTCAATGAGGATTCGGACGATCTCTTCCAGGATCATTCCGGCGCTGTCGTAAAGGACCGCATTGGGACGGGCGAATTGAAGAACGACCGGGTTCACCAGAGATCCCGCATAAAGAATCAGGTCGGCCTCCTGCAGCAGCCGCATCCCCTTCACCGTCAACAGTTCAGGATCACCCGGCCCCGCGCCGACGAGATAGATTTTGCCTGGAGTCATCACCGCTTTTCCTTCATGCTTTGAAATCGGGCGGCCGGTTCAACGACCTCCCCGGCCGGTCAATCCCTTTGTGGAGAATCTCTCCCGACTCCAGATCGTATTTTCCGGAATAGCCTCGCGGCGTCACGAGAAAATCGAGATATCGGAACGTTGATGCGTTCCCGATCAGAATCGTCGTCAGCATTCCCACCTCTGCCTCCGCCATGCGGTCCAGCGTCGTCAGAACGATCCGCTCTCCCTCGCGATAGGCGCTCTTGACGACCGCCACCGGGGTGTCGGGAACCTTATACTGAAGCAAAATTTCCTGAGCCCTTTTGAGCTGCCAGTCCCGCCGCTTGCTCTGCGGATTGTAGAGGGCGATCACAAAATCTCCCTCCCCGGCCGCATGGAGCCGCTTCTCGATGACGGCCCAGGGAGTGAGCAAATCGCTTAAGCTCACCGCGGCGAAGTCGTGCGTCAGCGGCGCGCCGACGAGGGAGGCGACGGCGGAGAGGGCCGTGATGCCGGGAATCACCTCGACCGAGAAATCGCCCCCCGGCTTCCAGCCGATCTCGGAGAGGATCTCGAAGATCAGCCCTGCCATCCCATAGATCCCGACGTCCCCGCTGGAGACGATCGCGACCCGCTCTCCTTTCTGCGCCCGATCGACGGCGACACGGGCCCGGTCGATCTCCTCTGTCATCCCGGTTGCGACGATCTCTTTTCCTTCCAGAAGATCGGCGACCAGGTCGATATACGTTCGATATCCGACCACCACGTCGGCCCGGCCAATCACTTCCCGCGCCCGAAACGTCAGATGGTTGAAGTGTCCCGGTCCGAACCCCACCAGGTAGAGCTCCCCTTTTTTATCCATCGACCCACTCCCTTTGTATGTAGGGGCCTGTGCGGCAAAGGCGAAGCGACGTCCTCCAATGCCCCCACACCCCGCGTTCGCAGGGGCCAAGCCCAATGCTCGCTTTTCTCATGAAAAGACGACACGGGCCACGGCGAGTGTGGCCCGCTTCGCTTTGACCTTCGGGATCAACAACGCCGATGCGCCGCTCGATCTGAGCGCCGCGGCCTCCGAGACACTCGGCGTGCCGACCCACTTCTCGACCACGGCGGAGGGGGTCAGAATCCCCTCGACCTGCTGCAATTCCTCCTTGGAAAAGGCTACCAACTTCCAGCCGTTTTTCTCGCAGAGCTGAAGGAAGGCCGGCTCGTCCGATTTCTGATCGAGCGTGGCAAGCGCCCGGACCGACGCCATCGAGAGACCATTCTTCTCCAGCGTCGTCCCGATCAATTCTTCGATCTCTTCAATCGGCGTCCCCCGGTCGCACCCCATCCCAAGATCGAGGCTCTTGGGACGGTAGAGGACGGTCCGGTCCTGCATTTGTCCCGGAAAGGAACTCCGGCTTCGGTCGGTTACGATCAGATAGGCCCCATACCGCTTGCCAAATCCCTCCTTCGCCACGGGTGGCCGCCCTATTTCCTGGGCCATCAGCGCCTCCAAAGAGGTGAAACATTCGATATTGGGGGGAAGCGGGGTCGGCCGGGTCCACCAGCTCTTCTCTCCCGTCTCTTGAAGAAAGGCGACCGGCTCCTCGTTCACCACGCTGGCCGAAACCCGGGTGACATGCTCCTCCCCTTCCAGGATCCATCCCAGTTCCCAGCCGAGGATATCGACCGGGATCGTCTTCCCCACGTCCGACGCCGTCGTGATCACCGGCGCGGCCCCCAGCGCCTTGGCTACCGTTTCGGTAAAGGCATTCGCTCCGCCGACATGACCCGAGAGGACGGAGATCACAAACTGCGCCCGATCATCGACGACCAGAACCGCCGGATCGACATGTTTGTCCTTCAGATGCGGCGCGATCAGCCGGACCACCGCCCCCAGAGAGACGAGGAAGACGATTTTGTCGTAGGCATGAAAGAACTCGCCGACATTCTTGCTCAGAGGTCCTTTCAGTGGGATGACCCCTTCTCCCGCCGCAGCGGCGAACTTCTCCGAAATGAGGAAGTCCGCCTCGGAGAAATGGTCTCGAAGCCGACGGGCGATCTCCATCCCCCCTTTGGTGATGGCGACGATCGCCAGATCTTTGCTCATCTGCATTCTCCCTTCCTCACGATCACCAGTGAAAGATAATTCAACCGCGTTTCGCGTAAAGTGCTCAGGTCGTAGACCAGCCGCTCCTCGGCGCTTCCGCAGCGCTCGACCATCACCGCCCGGTCGATCAGCTTCATCCGTTCAAGCAGCGCGATCAGTTTCGGAAGGACGCTGCTGACCTTGATGAAGACCACCGTGTCGAATCGATCAAGCGCCTCCTCGAGATAGTCATCTTCATAGGTCGCCGGGAGGACCGCCATCCGCTCATCGGCCATCGCCAGCGGAACCCCCGCCCGGACCGAGGCGGCCATGACCGAAGAGATCCCCGGAATCACCTCGATCGCCACCTCGGGATGAAGCTGCCGCATCAGATCGTAGAGGTAGACGAAGGTGCTGTAGAAGAAAGGATCTCCCTCGGTGATGAAGGCGACCTCCCGCCCGGCGGAGAGGTCGCCGTAAATCGCGGCGACCGATTCTTTCCAGATCGGAACCAATCGTTCCATCTCCCGCTCCATCGGGAAGAGAAGCCCCTTGAGTTCGGCCCGCTCTCCAACAAGTCCCTGCACGATCCGGAGCGCATAGCTTCCCGCCCCCGGCCGGCAAGCGGGGTAACAGATCACATCGACCGACCGGAGCCGATTGAGCGCTTTGATCGTCAGCAGCTCCGGATCGCCCGGCCCAACCCCGATGCCGTAGAATCTTCCCAGCTTCATCCTTCTCCTTTTCTTTTCGCGACGGCGATGGTAATCGGATTGAGCGCCTCGTACCGCACCATCTCCAGGATCGGTTTGGATCGGGAAACCTGGACCAGGGTATAGGTGACCTCCCACGGAACCTCTTTAAAGAAGTGACTGAAGTGGTGGAGATTTTCCATCGTGATCAGGTTCGCTACGATTCGCCCTCGGGGCTTAAGCCGCGCGGTACAGAGGGAGAGGATCTCCGCCATCTCTCCGCCCGATCCTCCAATGAAAACCGCATCGGGATCTGGAAAGTGCTCCAACCCCGCCGGCGCCTGCTCGCAGACCGCGGTGATATTTTTAATTCCAAACCGGCGCATGTTCCGATCGATCAGCTCGAAATCCTCCCGGTTCTTCTCGATGGCAAAGACCGCTCCCTCCGGGCAGAGACGGGCCAGCTCGATCGAAACCGATCCGGAACCGGCGCCGATGTCCCACGTGATGCCGTTGCGCCGAAGCCCCATCTCGGCGAGACTCATCACGCGGATCTCTTTCTTCGTGATCAGCCCCGCTTTGGGCCTTCGGTAGACGAAGAGATCGTCGGGAATACCAAAGGCCCCCTCCCACCGGACCGGCCGGTCGGCCCCTGCAGCATCGGTCGGCTTCTCCCGCTTCAAGATCACCACATTGAGGAGAGCGAACCTCCCTCGGGCCATCTCTTCGAGCGTCATCGCGCCGACCCGCTCTTCTATCCCGCCCAAATTTTCGCAGACCCACCCGGCCCAACCGGCCTCGCCCCGCTCCAGGAGAAAACGGGCGATCGCATCGGGGGTGTTGGTCTCGTCGGTGAAGAGCCCGATCAGCCCTTTCTCCTCCAGGGCGGGAAGGAGATTTTCGATCGGCTTCGCATGAAGACTGACCAGCGCCGCCTCCTGCCACGGCTCCTTCACCCGCGCGAAGGCGAGCTGCATGGCGCTGACCGCGGGAATCACCTCCACCCGCTCTTTTCCAATCCGCTTGATTAAAAACGCGCCGATCCCGTAGAAGAGGGGATCGCCCGAAGCGAGGACCACCACCCGCTTCCCCTCTTTCAGCCCCGATAAGGCCCGCTCGGCGATCTCCTTCAGATTCGATCCGATGACGATCCGCTCCGCCGAAGAACCGGGCAACCGGGCGAGATGCCGCTCCCCTCCCATCAGCAGATCGGCGGCGGCGATCCGTCGTTGACTCTCCAGAGTCAGATGGTCGAGACCCTCCCCCTCCATCCCGATCACGGCGACTTTATCTTCCGGTGCTTCCTTTTCCAATGACATTCCCCTCAAAATCGGTGAGAAGACATTCAATCACCAATGCTCCCTTTACATGGCGGCCACCCGCGTCGCAGACCTTTTGGGCCAGCCGATCGAAGAAAGAGGCAATCCCCTCTGCCTGGACGATTTCCGCCACCTGCCGCGCCGTGTTGGCGCCTTTGACTGCTGCAAGGACCTCGGCCTGCGCGCCGCACTCCCCGGCAATGTGCGAGAGAAATAGCGTATCGACATCGGAGCCGGCGGCATGCGTCATCATCTTCCCCTTCGCCATTTTCGAAAGCTTCCCGATCATCCCGGAAATCGTGACCCGCTCAATCTGCCGCTTCGCGCATTGATCGAGGGCATAGCCGACGAAGTCGCCCATCTGGATAAAGGCCCCTTCCGGAAGATCGATCGTGCGGCGGGCGAATTTCTCGCTCATCCCACCGGTCGTGATAACAAGATGCCGATATCCTCTGGCTGCTGCAGAGGCGACCGCCACCCCAATCCCGGCCCGGAAAGCGGCGGTCGAATAAGGCCGGACGATTCCGGTGGTCCCCAAGATCCCGATTCCGCCGACGACGCCGAGCCGGATCAGCTCCGTCTTCTTCACCATCTCCTCCCCGCCGGGGACGGAGAGGACGACCTTCACCCCGCTCACTTTTAACTGCGCCGCCGCAAGTTCCTCCACCACTTCCGTCATCATCTTTCGGGGAACACGGGTGATATCAGGCGCTCCGACCGGGAGTCCGAGACCTGGCTGGGTCACCCGCCCGACCCCTTCACCCGCCTCCAGCAGGACTGCTCCCGGCGTCTCGATGAAGGAGACGGTCGCGCGGATCGTCGCTCCGTCGGTTACATCCGGGTCATCTCCCGCATCTTTGATCACGCCGCAGGTCGCCTCTATCGGTCCGATCTCGCATTGAACGATGGAGAAGCGCGCCGGCTGTCCCAATGGGAGCGTGATCTCAACCTCGCCGACCGGCTGCCGATGAAGCAGCGCAAGCAGCGCCCCCTTCGTTGCCGCCGTCGCGCAGGCCCCGGTGGAATAGCCGGTCCGGCTCCCTTTTTTTTCTTCCTTCACCGAGCTAATCGCAGCAGGGCGTTGACGATGGCCACGGCCACCGGTGTTCCCCCCTTTCTTCCCAAGGCCGTCATGAAGGGTGTTTTAAGCCCAAGCAGCGCCTCCTTCGATTCGACGGCAGAAACGAACCCGACCGGAACCCCGACGATCAGTGCAGGGGAGATTACTCCCTCCTGCACAAGACGGATCAGCTCAAAAAGCGCGGTGGGGGCATTTCCGACGGCGTAAATGGCGGCATCGGTTTTCGCCGCCTTCCTCATCGAACAGATCGCCCGCGTGATCCCAAGCGATTTGGCCGAAGCGATAACGTCCTCATCGGAAATATAGCAATGCACGGCCCCTCCGAACGGTTTGAGCCCGACTTTGCTGATTCCCGATTGGATCATCTCCACATCGGCGACAATCGACGCGCCGCTTCGCAACGCATCCATCCCGCTGGTGATCGCATCCGGATGGAAACGGAGCGTCTTTATAAACTCAAAGTCGGCTGTCGCATGGACAACCCTTCGAGCGATTTGGAATTCCAGATCGGAGAATGCGTGCGGTCCGACCTCCGCCTCGATGATTCGGAAACTCTCCTCCTCGATTTTTTCCGGGTCGATGATTTTCGGAAACATCAGTGATTCCTCCCCTAAGAATCGGTTTGCGTGACCAGATCATGGACTCGATATTTGCAAAGATCGCAATTCATCAAGACCGGTCCTTTCCGAATCGCCTCGAAGCGCTCCTCAATCAGGGTCAGCAGGGCAGGGTGCCGGCCCAAGTAATCGCCGGCAACCATCTCCACCTCGGGACGACTCGCTTGCTCTTCTGAAATGATCCAGTGAATCCGCTTGATCAAAACGCCCGTGAAGATAAAATAAGGAATAGCGATGATCCGCTTCGCTCCCAACCGGATGCAGCGTTTCAAGCCGGTGGGAAGATCGGGATGCGTCACCCCGATGAAGCAGCTCTCCACCCAACCATAGGGATACCGCTCCCAATAAAGCCGCGCGATCTTGTGCAGGTCGCCGTTGGCGTCGGGGTCGGAGCTGCCCCGGCCGATCAGCAGGATAGCCGTCTCCTCTCGGGTGGCCGCTCCTGATCCGAGGCCATTAGGGAAGAGGGAAGCCGTCCGCTCCGCGGCAACGACCCGCTCGTGGACGATATCGAGCAGGATCGGATGAATTCCGAGCGGGGCGCCATAGTGAAACGTGACATGAGGAAGCCGGCGCCGGGCTTCATTGACGATCTCGGGGATCTCGACCTTGGAATGCCCGGCGGCAAAAAACAGGATCGGCATGATCCAGACCGTTTTCGGTGCGGGATCAGCGTAGCGGTCGAGCGCCGTTTTGATGCCGGGCTCGGCGAGTTCCACAAAAGCGGCATCGATCCGTTGTCGAGGATTCTTCTCCTTGAGCTGCCGGACCATCTCCAGGAACTCTTCGTTCCCTTCCACGTCCCGGCTTCCATGTCCGATCAGAAGCAAAATCTCCTGCGTCATCATTCCCCTTGCGAGCCTCCCCAATAGTTCCAGTAAAGGACCTTCTCCAACGGAAACCGCTTCTCCCATCCGATCTTTTCCAGCACCGGGATTTCGGGAAACGACTCGACATACCCCAAACAGAGATAGGCGACCAGAACGATCGGATCGGGAATCGAAAGAGCGGCTTTCACCTCTTTCGGGTCGAGAATGCTGACCCACCCCATCCCGATTCCCTCGGCCCGCGCGGCGAGCCAGAGGTTCTGGATCGCGCAGACGGTCGAATAAAGCGCCGTCTCCGGCATCGTGCGGCGGCCGAGCACCGCCGGCCCCTTCCGGATCGGATCGCACGTCACGCAGAGATTGATCGGCGCCTCCGCAAGCCCCTCCAGCTTCAGACCGTCGTACATCGCCCGCCGCTCCCCTGCATAGACTTCCGCCGCCGCCCGGTTGCACTCCAAAAAAATCGACTTGATCTTCGCCTTGATCGACCGGTCCTGAATCACGACAAAGTTCCACGGCTGCATCAGCCCGACCGAACCGGCCTGATGGCCCGCGTTCAGAATACGGAGAAGGATTTCCTCCGGAATCGGATCGGGCAAAAACCGCCGGATATCCCTCCGCCGGTAAATCGCCTCGTAGACCCCCTGCTTCAGCGGGTCGGGGAAGGCATGGTTTCCGTTGCTACCTCCAACCATTCCCCCGAGGTCATGGTCGGTTTTATCCGGCAACAGTCCACCTCATCCATGAAAAGAGAAGGAACAGAATCAACGTCGTTATCGCCATCACCCCGATCGCTTTGACGATATCCCCCGGAGCGATCGGGCGGCGATCGAAACCGATCCAAGGAGAGGGGTAATGCCTTTCCCGGTACCAGTGCGGCCCCCCCAGCCGGACCCCGAGCAGCCCCGCCATCGCCGCCTCCGGAAGACCGGAGTTGGGGCTGTCATGTTTTCTCCCGTCCCGGAGGAGCGCGCGGTAGCCTCCGGGAATCGACCCTCCGAGAAAAATTCCGGCCAGCGGCATCATCCAGGCGGTGAGGCGCGCCGGCAGCAGGTTAAGAAGATCGTCGAACCGGGCCGAGGCCCATCCGATCTCGGTATAAGGGGCATGGCGGTAGCCGACCATCGAGTCGAGGGTGTTGGCCGCCCGGTAGGCGATCGCCGCCGACCCTCCGCCGAGAAAGGCGAAGAAGAGCGGCGCGGTCACCCCGTCGACCGTGTTCTCGGCGACACTTTCCACCGTCGCGCGGATCACCCCCTTTTCATCAAGCTGCGCCACATCCCGCCCCACCATCATCGACACCTTTGTCTTCGCCCCCTCCAGATTTCCCCCCCTCAGTTCCCGCCGCACCCGGAGCGCATGCACGGCGAGATCCCGCGGCGCCAGAGAAAAATAGATCAAGAGCGCCTGCACGACGACCCCCAGCGCCGGATCGATCTGCTCCGATGCGGAAGACAATCCCCGGCCGAGCGCATACACCCCAAGGACCATCGACGCGGCAAGAAAGACCCCGGCGAGCCTTTCATGACCCGGGAAGCGCCTTCTCAGAGTCTGTTCCCCCGCCTCGATCAGTCTCCCCATCCCCCGGACCGGATGCGGCATCCAACGCGGATCGCCCAGCAGGAGATCGAGAAGCAGCGCCAACGCGACTGCGCCGATGACCTCCACCGTCAGAGACCCGCCATTCGATGGTTTCCGTTGCCACCTCCAACCATTCCCAGAAGGTCATAGACAGCCGGCATATCGAGCTCCTTCCGGACGACCTCCGCAAGTCGCTGAATCATCGCTTCGATGTCATAGGTCGCCTGGATCTCCTTCAGCGGCGGCAGTCCCTTCCGCTCCCTCACCCGGTCGATGAACCATCGGCGGAAGGGATCGTCGTCGAAGAGACCGTGAAGATAGGTCCCCCAAACATGGCCCGTTTCATTCATCCAACCGAGCTGCATCGGCCCCCGAGGGGTGCTTCTTCCGATGCCGCCGGAGATCTGCACGAACGACGGATGGCAGGCGGCTGCTTCCGTCCTGCCATGATGGATCTCGTATCCGCGCAATTCCAAACCGCTGATCAGGTGGCGGGCCGCCACGAGCCGCAAGACTTTCTCCCGTTCCAAGACGGTTCTGATCGGAAGAAGGCCGAGCCCAAGGACCGGCGTCCGGTTCCCCTCAATCTGATGCGGGTCTTCAATTCGCTCTCCCAACATCTGGAGTCCCCCGCAAAGGCCGACCACCTCCCCCCCTCCGGAGACAAACTCCCGGAGCGCCCGATCGAAGTGATGTTGCCGCAGCAGATGCAGGTCCTCGGCGACATTCTTCGATCCGGGAAGAATCACGACATCAGGGGGCCGTCCCTCCTTCTCCAGCGCCTCACCCGGACGGAGGATCATCATCTCGACATCGGGTTCCACACAAAACGGATCGAGGTCGGTGAAGTTGCTCACCTTCGGAAGATCGATCACGGCGATCCGGCATAAGACCTCCGCCGCCCCCTTTTTTTTGAATCGGGGCATCCGGCCGCTCTTGAAGTCAACCGAATCTTCTTCCGGAAGGAGAAGCCGCTCCAGATAAGGAACCACCCCCACCACCGGCCTGCCGGTGATCGCTCGAATCTGATCTAAGCCGGGGGCCAGGATCGCGCGATCTCCGCGAAACTTGTTGAGGACAAATCCCTTGATCCGCGCCGCCTGATGGGGAGGCAGAAGCGCCACGGTTCCGACGAGGGAAGCGAAGACCCCGCCGGCATCGATGTCGCCGACCAAGAGGACGGAGGCGTCGGCCATCTCCGCCGCGGCCATGTTGACGATGTCGTGCGCCATCAGGTTAATCTCCGCCGGACTTCCCGCCCCTTCCAGAACGATGAGATCGACCCCCTCCGCGAGCGAGCGGTACGCCTCCTGAACCACCGGCCGGAGCGTCGGCTTCAATTCGTTATACTCGCTCCAGGTCATCAGCGGCATCGCCTTTCCCATCACCACCAACTGCGATTGGCGCTCGGTCGTCGGCTTAATCAGAATTGGGTTCATTCGGACATCCGGGTCGAGCCGGCAGGCCGCCGCCTGCAGCGCCTGGGCGCGGCTCATCTCCAGGCCGTCACGCGTCGCATAGGCGTTGAGCGCCATGTTCTGCGCCTTAAACGGCGCCACCCGGAAACCATCTTCCAGAAAAA
This sequence comes from Candidatus Manganitrophus noduliformans, assembly GCF_012184425.1. Taxonomy (NCBI): domain Bacteria; kingdom Pseudomonadati; phylum Nitrospirota; class Nitrospiria; order Candidatus Troglogloeales; family Candidatus Manganitrophaceae; genus Candidatus Manganitrophus; species Candidatus Manganitrophus noduliformans. The sequence goes on along the minus strand of NZ_VTOW01000008.1, from coordinate 62,046 downwards.
TCCGGCAGAGCGCCGTCGTCAGAATGCTCTTCCCGACATTCGACCCGGTCCCCTGAACCATCAGCGCGCGGGGTTGCCTCTTGCTCATTCGATCTCTCCTCCCCCCCGCCCCATTTCAATCCCTCCGCCCCGAAGCCGCAACGGATGGATCGGAAGCGGACGGCGAAGCAGGTCCCGGATTCGCCGCCGGACCGTTCCGAGCCGATAGGTTCCCCGTCGAAAGAGCATCCCGATCATCGATCCGCTGTGGGCGATGTTGACGCCGACCCCGCCGAGATCGAGGGTCATTTTGAGAATCGGCTCCAGATCGGGCTTTCGCAGCAGGTTCTGATGGGCCAAGGCACTTAACGTGGCCCCCTCTCCGATCTTCCGAACGCATCCCTCCCGCAGTCCCTCCTCGATCAGGCCAAACGCCGCCAGGACCGACCGCGTCTGCTCGCGCGCGATTCGCCGATGATCCCGCTGGTTGAAAGAAACGGTATCGACCGTCCCCTCAAATTCAATCGCGAGAATATCGACCGGAGGCGGCTCCCCGAGCGCCCGTCGAACCGTTCCGCGGTAATGATCAAACAAGGTGATTCCTTCAAAAAGGACCCCGTCGGTCGGCTCCACGGCGAGCGACAGGCGCGCTGTCTGATCGGGATCGATAAACGATCCCGTCGTCAGCTGGTATGCCGCGAGGGCCGCCGCGATATCGGCCGTGCTGCTGGCCATTCCCTTCCCGACCGGCAAGTCGGAGTAGAGAGAAAAAGCGTCTATCGTCTTCTTTCCAAACGAGGCTTGCGCAAGATGGAGCGCCTTCCGGACCTTCGGACCGAGTCGCCTCCGCTCCGATTCATTTTCCGGAGCGGCCCAGCTATAGCGGTTCACCGGACAGGAGACATGAAGGCGGACGCCGTCGATCGATCCTTGGGCCAACTCTCCGCAGCTTCCCGGAACGCGAACGAAAAAACTCACGGCATCCGCTCCTTCAAAAGCGCGATCAGTTTCCGGTTCTCGAATTCTCTCTTCACCGCCACCCTGAAGTACGACCGGCCGAGTCCGCGGAAGTTGCCGCAGCTCCGAATCAACACTTTTTCCCGGACCAACGACCGCCTCAGCGGCTCGACGCTTCGGCGGTCGGTCCGCCGGATCAGGAGGAAATTTGTTTCCGAAGGAATCGGCTCCAGGCCCCTGATCCGGCTTAACTCCTCAAAGAGCGATTTCTTCTCCCTCCGAAGACGCGTCCGGCTCTGTTCGACAAAGGCCTTCTCCCCGAGCAGCGACTCTCCCACGCGTAAGGCGCTCCCGTTCACGCTCCACGGCTCCTGAAAGCGGCGGAGTTTCTCAATGATCTTTTCAGAACCGACTGCGAATCCGAGTCTTAAGCCGGGGATGCTGAAGATTTTGGTAAAGGAACGAAGGACAATGACGTTTTTCGGAAGCGGCCGGCTTAGAAGGGAAGCATTCTCTTCATCGACGAAGTCGGCGTAGGCCTCATCGATGACAAAAAGAATCGAAGGATGCCGCTTGACCAGCCATGTCACGGCATCCGCGGAGAGACCGCTTCCAGTGGGATTGTTCGGGTTGCATAAGAAAACGAGGTCGATTTTGGATTGAACATGCGAGAGCGCTGAATTGAAATGATCGACCGTCGGGGATGGGGGCAGATGCGCAAATTGCATCCGGCAGCGTGCGGCTTGCGCCGCCGCTTCGTAATCCTGATAGGTCGGAGAGAAAATAAAGATAAAGCGAGGCGAGAGTGCTCTTGGAATTAAAAAGAGGAGCTCGGTCGAGCCGTTCCCGATCAAGATCCGATCTGTCGGCACCGAGAGAAGCGCACCGATCCGACGGCGCAGCCTTCTGCACTCCGGATCAGGATAGGTGGTGATCTGACGAAACGATTCTCGAAAAGTGCTCCAGACCTTCTTCGGAGGTCCGAAGGGATTGATGCTGGCGCTGAAATCGAGAATTTCCTCGGGCCGCCATCCGTACAAATCGCAGACCGAGGCGAGGTTGCCGCCATGACCGGTGTCCATGCGTCTTCTACTCCACGAGAGCGCGATGATGTCCGAAAGAGCGCGGAATTAAATTCCGCCTCCTCCGATGGACCCGTACCTGTCTGATCGATTGGCGTTGAGAATAAAGAGGGATGTCTTAAAAAGAAAATCCCCAGCTTCGGGATGGTAAAAGGCTGGGGATGAAAAGACCCACTCCTCCGTCTTGACCATCGAAGACAGATACGAGATAACATCCAGGCAGGTCTTCTGGCTTAGGGATCGTCCTACTCCTCACCCCTTCCCATCCTTCAAAATTCAGGACAGTGGTTTTTGGTGAGTTTCGTCCCCCATCACAGCGGCGGGTCCGCTCCCGATTCTCACGGGATTCTCTTTTCAATCCCGACATGACGTCGAGATCACCTGAACGGTTTTATTTCAACAACGGTCCGTTTATACCAGACCTGTTTGAGAAAAAGCAACAGAAAAATATATGGATGATCTTTCTTCCTGTTTAATAGAACTTGGGACTTCCTGTTTAATAGAACTTGGGACAATAGAGCCTACTCTCGCTCCTTTACACCGTTTTAAATAATACCTGATCGGATTGTCATAAGTTTTAACAAGCCTACTGCTGAACTCCTATCGCTGGAAAGTCGGCTTCAGCGCAATTTTGAATGATCAAAATCTCCGAACCGAACGACAGGGGTCCAAGGAGGGTCTTCATCAGAAAGTTTGTTCTGGCCTTCCAAATGAACACCCCGCTTAAAAACGCGAAGAAGAAAAAGCTTTGGCCTGTTGCTCAAATTGCTCGCGAAGCCGACCGCAAACCATTTGACACAGTTCGAATATGCTCACATCTGCAATGGAATAATAGACATGCAGCCCTTCCTTTCGCCGGCCCAACAGGCCCGCCTGGGTCAGCAGGTTAAGATGTTTGGAGACATTGGCCTGGGTCCCTTTTGTTAATTCGATCAGTTCAGTCACGGTTCTCTCTCTCTCTAGAAGCGCCCTCAGCAGCTTGAGCCGCATCGGCTCCCCCAAAATCCGAAACCGGGCTGCCACCAATTCCAACGCCTCATTCGAGAGGATGACCTGTTTCTGCTTCATTCTTTTCCTCCCATGATCGTACTTGACAAAAAATAGTATATAACTATATAATTATTTAGTCAACTCATCTTTTTAATCAAGCAAGAGGAGATGAAAACCGATGAATCGATCCTCTGAAATATCTGTCGGCCAACTTCACGACAAGATGGCGTCGAAGGAGCCTTTGAATCTGATCGACGTCCGGGAGTTTCCCGAATTCGCGGCGGGACGCCTTCCCGGGGCGCGGCTGATCCCGCTGAGGGAGATCGACCGGAGGGGGGCTGAAATCGACCCGACCCTCCCGACCTACGTCTTCTGCCGGACGGGGCGGAGATCGGCCGAGGCGCGGGAGAAGCTCCTATCGCTTGGATTCGGAGAGGTCCGAAACGTGGCGGGGGGGATCGTCGCGTGGCAGAAGGCCGGATATCTTTTAGAGAAAGAAGCGCGGGCGCCGTGGTCGCTGGAGCGGCAGGTCCGGGTGGCGGCGGGATCGCTTGTTCTGCTGGGGGCGCTCCTTGCCGTACTTGTTGAAGGCCGGTTGGTCTGGCTTTCCGCGTTTGTCGGAGCCGGTCTGGTTTTTGCCGGAGTGACCGATTTCTGCGGGATGTCGCTTCTTCTGGCGAGACTTCCCTGGAACCGTCCGTCCAATCGAGCCGACGGAAGGCTGGAATGTGTTCGCCATTGAGTCAGTTCTCAAAAGAGGAGTAGGATGGACGTCTATCTTCTGAGCGCCTTCGTTTTCAGCGGGCTGATCGGCCTCTCGCTCGGAATGATCGGCGGCGGGGGATCGATCATCATCCTGCCGGTGCTGGTTTATCTTGCCGGCATCGATCCTCTTTCGGCGGTCGGGATGTCGCTCGCCATCGTCGGCGCGACCAGCCTCGCGGGGGTGGTCTTTCATTATCTGAGGGGGAACGTTGATCTGAGGAAAGGGACGCTCTTCGGAGGGTTCGGGGCGGGCGGGGCCTATTTCGGCTCCGGGCTGACCCCCCTGGTGTCGGGGGAAAACTTGCTGCTGATCTTCGCTCTCTTGTTGGCGGCGGTCGCACTGGTCATGATGTTCAGAAAAAGTCCTCCCCGAATGGAGGGCTCCGGCGCGACCGATCTGAAAAAGACGGCCGCGGCCGGACTGCTGGTCGGCGTGCTGACCGGATTTCTCGGGGTCGGGGGGGGCTTCTTGATCGTCCCGGCGCTCGCTTTGTTCGGCGGGGTCGAGATCGGCGCGGCCATCGGCACATCGCTCCTGGTCATCGCGATCAACAGCGCCGCCGGCCTGATCGGACAGTTCCAGCACCACCCGCTCGATCTGAAGGTGACGGCGGTCTACGGCGTCATCGCCTGCACCGGGACCTGGATAGGGGCCCGCCTCGGAGAGGGGGCGTCTCCGGAGAGGCTGCAGAAGGGGTTTGCATGGTTCGCCATGGCGGTCGCCCTTTTTTTAATCTTCAAAAGTCAGGGGGCAATCATCAGATAACCAATTGGAGGAAGACCGATGTTGATGGAGCAGCTTTTTGTAGAGGGGATCGGACATTATTCTTACCTTTTAGGCTCCGATGAAACAGACGAAGCGATTGTGATCGATCCCGACCGCGATGTCGACCGGTACCTCGAAATCGCCCGGAGAAATCAGCTTCGGATCGCCCATATCTTCGAGACCCATCTTCACAACGACTACGTGTCGGGCGCGCGGGCGCTGGCCGAGCGGACGGGGGCAAGGGTCTACGCCCCGGCGGGGGCCCGGCTTGGGTTCGATCATCTCCCATTAAAAGACCGAGACTCGATCGACGTCGGGGAGCTTCGCTTCATCGCCCTGGAGACCCCGGGCCACACGCCGGAGCATGTCGCTTATCTGCTGGCCGACCGGTCCCGGAGCGACGCCCCGATGACCCTCTTCAGCGGCGGAGACCTTCTGGTCGGCGCGGTCGGCCGGCCCGACCTTCTCGGTCCTGATCTGGCCAAAACGCTCGCCCCCCAGCTCTACCGCAGCCTCAAGGAGAAAATCCTCAAAGAAGAAGATTACCTCGAGGTCTTCCCGACCCACGGCGCAGGCTCCTTCTGCGGGAGGAATATCAGCAGCAAGCGCTGCACCACCCTCGGCTTCGAGCGGCGCTTCAACGCCGCCCTCCAGCAGCCGACCGAGGCGGCCTTCGTCGATTATGTCTTGAAGGGAAATCCCGGCATCCCCGACTACTTCCGGCGGCTGCGGGAGACCAACCGGGCCGGCGAGGAGGAGATCCCCCTTTCTGCCATCGGACGGCCCCTCACCGTCGACGAGGCGGCCTCGTCGATCGACCGCGGAGCGGCGATGATCGATGCCCGCTCTTATTCCGCCTTCGGCGGGGGGCATCTCCCCGGCGCGGTCAACATCGGCCTCTCCGACAACTTCGTCACCTGGCTCGGCTGGCTGATTCCGCACGACCGTCCGATCCTCTTCGTTCTCGAAAAAGACTCGGACTATCCTGAAGTGGTCCGGCGGCTCTACCGGATCGGCCATGAACGGATTGAAGGCTACCTGCAGGGGGGGATGAAATCATGGCAGGATGCCGGGAGACCGATTTCGGCGATCCCGCAGCTTTCGATTGAGACATTGAAAGAGAAATGGGAAAAGAGAGAGATCGAAACCCTCATCGACGTCCGATTGGAGCAGGAATGGGAAGCCGGGCATATCGAGGGGGCAGTCCACCTCTTCTTGGGGGATCTCGAAAAGCGGATCAAAGAACTGCCCCCGTCGAAGTCGACGGCGGTGATCTGCGGCAGCGGGTACCGATCCAGCATTGCGGCGAGCTTTCTGAAGCGAAATGGCTTCGCCACGGTCTACAACATCGCGGGGGGGATGACCGCCTGGAAGAAGGCCGGCTACCCGACGGCGGCATGAAAGGAAGACTATCGAAACGAAAGCACTTTGGTATAAAGGAGGCTGCCATGAATCGACACGATTACGGAATACGAACGACCCTGAACGCCTCTTACGAAGAGGCGATCCCGAAGGTCACCGACGCCCTGAAGAAAGAGGGGTTCGGCGTCCTCACTGAAATCAATGTGAAGGAGACGATGAAGAAGAAGCTCGATAAGGAGTTCCCGAAGTACATCATCCTGGGAGCTTGCAATCCGCAGCTCGCCTATCAGGCGCTGACTTCGGAGACCGAGATCGGCCTCCTTCTGCCGTGCAACGTCATCGTCTATGAAAAAGAGGGAAAGACGGTCGTCTCGGCGCAGGATCCGGAGGCGGCGCTGTCGATCGTCGGAAACGACAACATCGCGCCGGTCGCCAAAGAGGCCAAAGAGCGGCTGGAACGGGTGATACGGTCGCTCGCGGCGTGAGAGGGGCTTCAGCCGCCTCGCAATATTCAAGGAAACCATGTCCATTCGACTAAGAACGCCGATCAAGCCAATTAAAACGATTCAGGGTTGATTCAATTGGGGTCCGGTGGAGATCACAACTCCGGGACCCCGGCCACCCTGCTTCATTTCTGGGGCCCTAAGCTGCCCAGCTTGCAAAGCGCAGATGTCGACCGTCAGGAAATGGACCGAGCAGTTTGAACCAAGGTGGCTTCGGATGGTCGGTATTCAACTGCCCCCTCACGCCGGAAGATAAAGAGAATCCGGCGGTCGAGCAGGCGGTGCGCACGCTTGACCTTCTACACCTGCGGCGCTTGACCAGGAGGGAAGGGTCGCTGCCGCCTACGAGAGGCCCTTTATTCCTTCGTGTTTTGTCTACGATCGCATCTCCATTTAAAACATCGCCACGCCGGATATCATGCGGAAGGGCCCACGAAGCGGGCATTCTATTGATTTACGGAAATTCCATCTGTTTATACGCTTTTTATCACAAACTCCTGGGGTGAACCCCTCTGTTGAGACAGTTTGGAATTAGCATCAACGCCCCATTGTTCAAGCTTATGAAATCCTTCTGCGCGATCTATTTATTTACACCACTTCTAAGAGTTCATCGTAGCGCCGGTAAACCCGTTTCCGGACCAGACGAGTTGGTTGAATTCTTTCGGCTGCAAACGGGTGGCGAAGGTTGCACGATCCTGATCTTCACCAAACCAACGACCGGTGATTCGAGGTTCTGGCATTCGATATCCGTCAGAACCTCGAATCCATAATCGGCGGTCTGGACAAGAAAGCCCTTTGTATCCTGATCCCAAAAAGCGTTTATCGCTGGCCGTGTAAAAAAACCCGCAGCATCCAGGCCATTTTCTCATGCTGCTCCATCAACCCGGTCAAAAAATCACTCGTCCCCATATCGTTATGCTTCTCGGCGCAAGTGGTGAGGTCATCCCTCAGAAACCGGATAACCGCTTCATGATCTCCCAGAAGATTGGAGATCATCTCGGAGGCTTCCGGATTTCCCGACTGCTCTTTGAGCCGGGTCTGGCTCATAAACTCGGCGAGCGTCCCGTGATCGCCCAGTTATACAAGTGTCGCTGGCAGGTCGAGTTGTTCTTCAAGTGGATCAAGCAGCACATGCGGATCAAAGCTTTTTATGGCACCACCGAGAACACCGTCAAGACTCAAATCTGGATTGCGATCTGTGTATATGTTCTGGTGGCCATTATCAAAAAAGCGTCTGAAGCTCGACCGCAGCCTCTACACAATTCTACAAATTCTGAGTGTGCCGCTGTTCGAGAAAACGCCCATATTACAAGTGCTTTTTTCAACTGACTATGAAGATGAAACCATCGATACCGATAACCAGTTAAATTTATTTGTATAACGTCGGGACAGTAGTGATCTGAATTGTAGAATAATGCCACCTTTTATCGGTGTGAATCGTCGTCAACCGCCTTTTATTTCGGCCGCAAGCCTTGCCAGAAGATCAGACCAGTTACAAGAAGAATTATTAGGAAGAGGCCGAGGCCGGCAACCAGCCAGGGACCCCGGCCGCCCAAGATCCGTCCGCTGTGAAGCGGATAGAGAAGGCGGGTCCAATGAGAGGTAGGAGATTTGATCGCCAATATTCGGTAATCGTCCGGATGAAGAAAAACCCATCCGCCGTCCTGAAACCGGAGTTTCAATGGATCCTTCGGCACTTTGGGAAAGGCGATCCGCTCCAGGGGAGCCTGTGGGTAGGCGCGCGCTGCCGCGCCGAGCCCGGCCGCCAAATCGGGCTTCAGCCCCTCTTTTTCTTCCGGCGCCGATTCGATCCGGGGGGGCGGATCCAGCCGGGCGATCAGAGGCCCGGCGAAGTTCAGGAGGGCTCCCAGGGAGGTCAGGATCGCCAGCAGGCCGCCTCCCCAGAAGCCGAGAAAACGGTGCACGCCGGCCGGACGAAAACGGCCGGGGAGGGCCGGCCCCCCCCACCTCCCCTTGCGGCGGGACCGCCACAACATAAGACCGGCCCCCCATAGAACCAGCACCCCTCCCCCGCTGACGCTGGCGACGACCTTGCCGGCTAAACCGAACGGCTCCCCCTCATGAAGGGCATACAAGAGGCCGATCCAATCCTGGTGATCGCCCTTCTGGACCGCCAGCTCCTTCCCGTTTCCGGGGTGAAGAAAGGCCGTGATCCGATCCGGACCGGAGAGCGCCGCCCGGACCGCCCGTTCCGGCGCCGTGGAGAGCCTCAGCAGGTCGAGATGATAGTCCGGATAGCGGACACGCAGGCGCGCCGCTAAAGAGGCGGCGGAGAGAGGGGTCTCGACAGGAGAATCGAGACGGTAGGGAGGGGCGGCATAACGGATCTGATCATAGAAGCCCAAGACGATGCCGGTCAGCGTGATAATTATGAGCGGGAAGGCCAGTATCAGCCCCGCCGTGATGTGGATCTTCGACAGAAGGCGGCTGACCGGGCGCATCAGGGACCCTCCTTCCGCTCTTTCAGCTCCGTCTTAAACCGCTGTAGATGGGCGGCAAGGGCCCGGTAGGCGATCCCTCGCTCTTCCCCCAAGATGTGCGCCCGCACCCCCCGTCCCCACCAAAAGCCGAAATCCTCTGCGACCCGGGGGACGGCGCAGAAGGGAACCCCCTGCCGTTGCGCCGCCGTCTGGAGATCGCAGAGCGCCTCCCGGACTGCGGGATGGCGGGTCTGCCAGGGGAGGCCGAGCGATTGGGAAAGATCGGCCGCCCCCTCCAGCACCATGTCGATGCCGGGGACGGAGAGGATCTTCCCCGCCTCCAGAATTCCCTGCCGGTCTTCAATCATGACGACGACCATGACCTCGGCATTTGCCTGCTGAAGATAGGAAAAGAGATCGATCTTCCCGTACCCGGCGGCCCGACCGGCATTCAGCCCCCGCTCTCCTTCCGGATGATAGCGGCTCGCTCGGACCGCCGTCTCCGCCTCGGCGGCGGAGCAAACCCGCGGCACCACCACGCCGAGCGCTCCCGCATCGAGCGCACGCAGCACCGCCCCCGGCGCGTGCTGCGGCACCCGGACCAGGGCGATCAGCCCCGCCGCCTCGGCCGCCCGGAGCATCTCCTCCAGCGTCTCCGGGTTGACCAGCGTATGCTCAGTGTCGAGAATGACAAAATCGAACCCGGCGCAGCCGATCCGCTCGACCACCTGGGGAGCCGGCGTGGAGCAGAAGAGCCCGAAGGCCGGTCGCCCCTCCCGAAGCGCCTGCTTCAGCGTATTGATTCGTAGCACCTTCACTCCCCCTTCACGAAGGCGAGCGGATTTCGGACCCGATGCAGACGAGGCTCCGTCTCCGGAAAGAGCCGCCGCTTCGTCAGCTGCTCGACCTGAACGGTCGGGGAAAAGAGATCAAAAAGGGCGATGCGCCCCTGAAGCGCTGGAAAGCGGCGTAGATACCGTTCGATGACCCCGCGGGCGAGCGTCCAGAAACGTCGCTCCGGAAGCGCGAAGGCTTCGTCAAGGAAAAGGGCCAGCTCCGATAAATTGACGAAGAAGAAGGCATCGTGCACAAAATCGCGCACCTCTTCTTCCTTTTCCGCCTCGATGTAGGAGTTCCGGTTGACCCGGGCGTGAAGCTCGGGGGTGGGACAAAGGTCCGGCCGCAGGTCGGGCGCGGCCAGAAGCGCCGGAGCGAACCGAATCCCGTCGTGGAAATCTTTAAAGGCGACCCGCTGCGGCATTCCGTCTGTATGAATCAGGATCATATTTTGGGCGTGGGCCTCGAGGGCGATCCCGTGCGCATAGAGAAAATGGATCACCGGCAGGATACTGACCGAAAGCAAGCGCCGGACCCACGGAACCAACCCGACCTGCTCCACCCACGGAGTGATAAACGGCCGGCCATCCCGGTCGAGACAGGCAAGGGAATTGAACGGAACCGCTTTCTCCGCTTCGGAAAGGAAGGGGTGAACGCTCTCCCGCCAGATGCACGAGAGGGCGCCGTAGCCGGCCGGCTGAAGAAGGTCCGGCCGGGGCGGATCATAGGCCACCCCGACGACCTCCCCCAGCAAGATCGGGCGGAGTTCCTCCCGAAGAAAGGAGTCCTCTTGCGCAATCCGTTGCAGCCAGTCGGTGATCGGCGCGGCATTCCGAACCGTATGCGGGGCCAGGATCCGGGAGGTGGAGGTATTGACGATCCCTAATGAGAGCTTCAAAGAGGCCTTGTGAGGAGCGGTCAGGTTGGCCACCGTTCGGATCGATTGCTGCGGGGAGTAGAAATCCTTCGCCGTTCCGACCTGGATCAGGCGATCCTCCCGCAGATCGTTGTAGAAGAGCGGGAGCACCCGCTCCCGCCATTGCCAGGGGTGGACCGGGATGAGAACGTACGCCTCGGGCACTTTTCCCCTGCGGCGGACTTCCCGAAGAAAGCGGCCATACACCTCTTCTCCCAATTCCTGTTTGAGAAAACGTTCCGGGCGAAGCCGGCCGGAAGCGGCGATGCGGCTTGCGTCGCGGCGGGCGGCAAGCCAGATCGGCCGGAGCATCGGAGCGAATTCCGGACCGAAGGCGAGATGGTCGGCGTAATCGAAGCCGATCCGGGATTTATAACAGGGATGATAGGGATGACCCTCCATCAATCCGCTTTCGAGATCATCGTAGGCGCGGCCGCGCAGCAGCCCTCTCTCCCTCCGGCCGCGGTGTTGCGCCAGGGTGTCCTTCAGGAGTGTCTGCTCTAACTCTTCCGTGAACCGGACCAACCGGTCCGGATCGGTACCGAGGGACGCCTGAATCTCCAGGAGGAAACAGGAGAGCGACTGCGCCTCCATGCTCCTTCCGCCGCGGACTCGCACAACCGGTTTGGGATCAAGCCGAACCCGGTCGAAGCTGAATCTCCGCCTCGCCCGGCAGCGGTAAGTCACGGGGGTGCCCCCCTGCTCCCGGCCATGCAGGCGGAGGAGGTCTCCCCCTTTTTCCTTCTCTACCTCCGGGACCAAGACCCCTTCATAGATGAGCGATTCGATCAACTGGCGGAAAATCCGCCTTCGGACCGTGATGAATTCCCTGGAATGGAGCGCCGCGTCGAGCGCATGAAGCTGATCTACATCGATCGGCGCCAGCGATGGGAAGCCGGCTTCCTGAAGCGGTATCTTCATGAGGGGACCTCGCAGGGGTGGATCGGATTTACAAGCGGCCGGAGTGCGCGGAGCGGGTTGGCCATCTCCCCCCGCCCGCCCGGCATTCCCGGACCGGCCGGACCGCTGCGGGCGAGAAGGGGGGTGAGCACCTGTTTGGTCGGCCATCGTTCGCTCTGGAGCAGGCCGCGCGTCAGAACCGACCGGACCGGAAGAGGAAAATCGAAGGCGGAGAGGGTCTTCTCGATGCAGGCATGGATCACCCGCCAGAACAGATCCTCTTTGATACCGTAGCGATGGGAAAGGGCGGCGGCAATCGCGTAGAGATTGACCTGGATGCAGAGGGTCTGAAAATAGGCGAGGAGATCTTCAGGGGTCTGATTGATCAGGGTGCTGTTCGGCTTGACAATGTAGTCGGGACCGGGCAGACCGACCTCGGCCATCCAGGAAGGGTAAATGCGGAGCGTGTCGTAGTCCCTCAGCAGCAGACCGACCACCCGCCCTTTGCGCACGATGAGCAGCACATTTTGTCCATGCATCTCCGGCATCATCCCGTAGCGGAAGCAGAGTAATGCCGGCTCGGTGATCCGTTCGCATACCTCCTGAAACAACGCCAGCGCCTGATCGGGCGCCGCGCCGTCTTCTTCAAACCGTTCGCGAAAGAGATAGTCGACAGCAGGGATCCGCCCGTCAGGGGCCACGACCGAAAGCGCCGACATCGGAATCAAGGCCGTCGAGGGGTCTTTTACAAGGTCCGCCGGAATGAAACGCAAGAGAGCGGCGAGGTGGCACGACTTATCGACAAATGAATCCCCTCCCTCCGCGGAGAAGGCCCACCAGCGCTCCTCGACACATAAGCGAAGCTGCCGGGCAAGCACCGGCTCGACCGCAAGGAGCCGCTCGAGCAACTGGTAGGCCCGCTCGCCGTTGTACAGGAAGTGCGGCGGAAGGAGGCGGAGGGCGCCGAGCGAGGCGATGCCGAGCGGCAATTTGAGATGAACACCCCCGCCTCCCGCCGGCGAGAGGGTCCGGACCGAGGATGTGGCGACGAAGCGGCCCAGGCCGCGGGCCAGCGGCAGACAGATGCCGCGCCGAAATTCATCGGCGTACTCTTTCGGCAAGAGTCGGCTTCCCTGCCAGGGATGAACCGGCAGGGCCAGATAGTCGGAACCGTCGCGTCGGGCCTCGGCCAGCGAGGCGGCCAATCTTTCCTGCTCCTTGCCGTTCAGAACAAGGGGAGCGATCTCGGTCTCTGCCGCGGCGGCGCTGCATTGAAGATGGTCCCGCCGGACCGCGATCCAATCGAGACCAAAGGAAGCGTTGAACTCGGGAGCGAACCGTCTGTACTCTTCCTCATTCCATCCCACTTTGGCCCGCGAGACCGGGTGGAAGGGGCGATCCCGCAGCGCGGCCACGCTCTCCCACAGGAGGAGAGAAGGCCTCCGTGAGGATGAGAGCGCATCGAGGAGCGGCCCGGCCGCTTCAAAGGAGAGGGCGGTTTGCGCCACGGCCCGTTCCAGATCTCGAATCACCTCTTGCACGTTCGGCATCCGATCCCGCTCCTCTCTGTCCAAAAGATGCGTGGCCAGAAACCGTAGCACCTCGGCGGGATCAAAAACGGCCTGGGGCGCGCCGGGGGGAGGAGGGATCACGATCACAGGAGGACGGCTTAAACGGTATGGCTGAAGAAAGAGGCAGGGACGAACGCGGAAGAACAGGGCGCAGCCGCTCTGTTTTGAGGGGAAGCGGAAATACTGTTCGTCGCCCTCCAGGGTGAAATCTGAAACAGCACCCGCCGGTTCAATATCGGTTGTGACGGCGCCGCGATCGACTATTCCCGCCAGATTTTCATGGAACAGTACATCGATCAGCTCCCGCAGAACCGCTCCCCACGCTTTTTCATGTCGATCCGGACCTTTGGATTGCATGCTCCCTCCTCTTTTTAGTCTCTCCGACTCCTTCTTGCCGCAGCCTGCCGCGGATCGGTCTTATCGGCGGCAGGCCCTGTTTCACTTAAATAAATATGATCCGGATGGGGATGGCTTAGAAAATCGTGGCAGGAGATCGACCATCCATAGGCCCCCGCATAGGGAAATAGAAGCAGATCGCCGATCCGCAAACGCGAGATCCGGACATCCCTCGCAAGGATATCCTTCGGAGTGCAGAGCTGTCCCGCCACCGTCACTTCGCTGTCGAGAAGCTCCGGGCGGGAAAAGGGATAATCCCACCGCGCGACGGGGACGATACTGAAGGGATGACTATGCTGCCAAGCGGCCGGAAGCCGGAAATGATGGGAGCCGCCGTTGATAATGGCGTAGTGCTTGCCGTGGTTTTGTTTGATATCGAGCACCTCGGTCACATAATATCCACAGGCCGCCGTGAGATAGCGGCCACACTCAAAAAGAACGCCCGCGCCGGGAGGACATTCAACCTGAAGCATCCCAGCCAATCGTTCAGAAAAACAATTCCAATCGAATTGCCGTGTCAAATCGGCATAGTTCACGCCGACGCCTCCGCCGGCATTGATGTAATCGATCTTCAAACCGAAGGTCTCGATCCATCGACGGACCCTTGCACAGTACAATGCGATCAATCGAACGTGCTGTTCGGGATCGAGCTGGTTCGACAGAGAATGAAGATGAAAGCCGGCCAACTTCACATTTTTAAGAGCGACGGCGAGCCGTATCAGATCAGGCAGGGCCGCTTCATCGATGCCGAACTGGGTCGGCCGCCCTGCCATGGCCAACGTTGCCTGGGGCAGCGCGCCGTGTAAATTCACGCGCAGCAGAATCGGAACCTCTACACCGCGCCGATGGGCAATCCGGCCGATCCGCTGCAGTTCGTGGCGGCTTTCTACATGGAGCAGGTAGAGACCGAGGTCGATCGCCCCTTCGATCTCCTCATCCGTCTTGCCGGGCCCTCCGAAAATAATCGGCGCCTCGGGGGAGATCGCTCTCACCTTCCGAACCTCGCCCAGAGAGGCGACTTCGAAGCCGTGGACAAGCGGGGCCAGCGCTTTGAGAATCGGCGCTTCCGAGTTGGCCTTCATGGCGTAAAAAAGACGGCAGCGCGACGGCAGCGTCTTCATCAGCCCGGAAACATGGGTCTGCAATGCATCCAGGTCATAGACAAAGGCGCAAACCGGTTTTGGATTTGCTTTTTTCCGTCGATGGAGGTAATCAATCACCTGCTGCATTTCGGATCTCCCTTGTTGCTGATTCGGATGGGGCCTCGTCCCCTTGAGCCAATGCATTCGGGATGGAAACATAAAGGGGCCGCTCCCCTCGCCCCAGAAAACAGCTGACCAGATTCGCTTTGGCCAGCAACGTCCTGCTCCCGAAAAGATCCCGGAAGTAAATCGGATGGGTCGAACGGAGGCTGGAGCCCTCCAGCGCCTCAGCGACGACACGCCAGAGAAGACGCTCGTCGCAACCGCCATAGTCGGCGAGGATATCGATAAGATGGCCGAGATGATTGACGAAGAGATAATATTTAAATCGGTTCCAGGCCTCCTCATCGGCGTAGAGCGCCGGGCTCTCTTCATCAATGCGGCCCCGGAAAAAACCTTTTTCCGCCGCCCGCTCCCTGCTGAGGCTCACCCCCTCCAGATCGCGGAGATAAAACCGGTCCGGCCAACCCCGATTAAGCCGAACGAGGGAATTCTGGACATGTCCCTCGAAGCTCACTCCCTCTTCGAGAAAGAGCCATAGAAGGGGGATCAGCGAAATGTCGAGGTAGCGCTGCAGCCATTCGCGCAGAAAGGAGAGATCGGCGGAGCGCCCCCGCGCCGCCGCGGCCCGCCGGATCACCTGAAGGAGCGGTGGCGGCTCGGCGTCGAAAGGGGGCTCCAACAGCGCCGCCACGACCACTGGGGGCTCTTCATCCGCCGGGAGCGTCACCGGATTCTCCCGAAAGAGGACCGCGAAACTCTCTGCAAAGCGCTCTGCAGGATCGGCCGGGTCGTCCGGCGGAACGACTGTCCGATAGCCGACCTCCAGCAGAATCGCGAAATCGCTGAAAGGGATGCGATGCCGCAGACCGGCAAGGATCCGCGCGGCATCGAAGGCCCGCGCGACATGCTCTGGCGGATTGACCCGGATGAAGTTTGTGATGCGGACATTCAGCGGCAGCTTGAAGAGATAGCGATGATGCGGGTCCCAGACGGTCCGGACCGAAGAGGTCGGATGAACAACCCCTCCCAGAGGTCCCAGGTCGACCAGTTCCCTTCGGTCCAGCATCGCTTGAACTCCCCGCCACCGCTTCAGGTAGCCCGCCTGCCAGGGATGGCAGGGAAGGAGACGATGGTCCTTCCGGCGGGGCCCCAGCCGCGCTTCCGCGGCCGCGACCACTTCCGCCGGAAACAGCCCCTCCTGCTCGGTCCCTTCCAGAAACGACTCTGCCGCCCGCTCGGGCGCGATCGCGAAATAATGGAGGGGGAAGGCGGCCCCCATCTCCGGGGCGTACCGCGCCAGATCCTCAGCGGAAAAGCCCTCCGAGCTCTTCGGGGTCGGATGGAAGGGATGGCCGGAGACCAGCGACTGCTCGGCCTCCTGAAACCGTGGCGCTCCTTGCCGTTCAAGCCAAGACCGGCAGACGGAGCGGCGGCGGGCATAGGCGGCCGTTTTTTCGATAGAGTTCTCAAGACGCGCCAGCAGCGATCGGACCCCCTCCCGCCGAGAGGAGAGATCGGGCTGACCGAGTGCCAGCTCCTCCAGCAGAGCGCAGGCAAGCCCTCTCCATCCTTCCAATGGGACCGCCCCTCCGCCGGGATCCTCCCGCAGCCAGAAGCACGGACCGAAGTGATGCCGCCCCGAGGGAGACCAGCGGATGATCGTGCCGAAGAGCCCCTTTCCGGTTTTCGGAAGGGGAATGTGCATCGGCATCCCCTGTGGGCTCTTCAGCGCCGGCGCGCCGGGGCCGAGTCCCTTCCCCTGCGGGCCGTCCGGCGTTAACCTCGGATCGAAAAGACCGCTCTCCCGCAGATAGGTATTCAGCAGCCGTTCGATCGCCTGCGTTTTGCTCCAGGCGCCGCTTCGATCGATTGCCTCTTGAACCGCCGCTTGCTCGGCCAACTTCGATGGATCGATCATGATCTTTATCCTCCTTTTCGTCTGCCTGCATACAGCGGGGCACCGATCGGCTCCCTGAGTTTAAATCGGACCCACCCCCCGCCGATAATGTGCGCCCCTCCCAGCAAGATAAAAATCCACTCGGTCGCCCCTCCGCCGAGCAACGCGCCGAACAAAGCGCCGAGAATTTGGCCGATGAACAGGAAAGAGCTGGCCGCGCCGATCCACATTCCCCGGTTTTGGTCCGACGATTCTTGCGTCACCACCAGTAGAATGGAAGGGAGAATGGCGCCGAAGCAAAACCCCTGCACGATCCGCAGCGGAATCAACCAGGCCGGATTTTGCGGGATCGCCTGCAGAAAGATGCTAAGCCCGCCTGCAACGGCCGACCAGAAAAAATTTTTCTCGACTTCTGTCTGATCATTGCGTCGCCCCCACCAGGGGGCGCCGACCATGGCGGCGCCCCATAAAATCGCCTGCAGTCCTCCGACCCAGGTCGCTGCAAGGCCCGCGGAGCCGGTCAATCTCTCCACATGCGGCGCAAAGATCGTCACCAGCCCGAAGACACCGACCTGAATCCAGATACCAGCGATAAGGAACGTCCGCAGCCTTCGGTTTCCCAGCAGGTCGAAGAAGCCAGGTCGCGGCGGCGCGGAGGGGCCCTT
The DNA here is from genome assembly GCF_012184425.1 of Candidatus Manganitrophus noduliformans. NCBI lineage: Bacteria > Pseudomonadati > Nitrospirota > Nitrospiria > Candidatus Troglogloeales > Candidatus Manganitrophaceae > Candidatus Manganitrophus > Candidatus Manganitrophus noduliformans. The sequence goes on along the minus strand of NZ_VTOW01000008.1, from coordinate 44,814 downwards.
CCCTTCTTTGATCTGCGCTTTGGGGGGCGGCCGAACCTCTCTTAAGATCAGGGCCGACAGCAATCCGTTCACCCCTGTCAGAAAACCGAGCGCCAGCAGCAGGGGACGGAATCCGGTGAAGTAGGCCGCCGGGCCTCCGATCAGCGGCCCGATCAGTGATCCCGCAGCCACCGCGCTTTGCAAGCTTCCTAACGCCCGTCCGCGCTCCTCCTCCCGCCCCTGAGAGCCGACAAACGCGGCGGCGGGATTGTCTCCTCCGACAAGCCCCTGCAACAGACGACAAAGGAAAAACTGAAACGGCGTTCGGGCCAGGGACATCAGCGCCAGGCTGATCGCGATGCCGAAGACCCCTCGCACCACCATCCACTTGCGCCCCCACCGGTCGCCGCACCGTCCCCAAAGAGGGGCCGCCCAGATGAACATGATCGCCGGAGCCGCCAGCGACAGTCCCGTCCAGAGCCGGTTTTCTTTGATCCCGGTCGCCCCCAACTCGTCCAGATAGAACGGAAGAAACGGCACCACCATCGCCAACCCGGCCGTCGCCAGAAAGCGTCCGACCCAGATCACCAAGAAAGCCTTCCGGTCCCTTTTCATCGAGCGAACTCCACCCTCTTCATCAAGGCTGCTGATGAGAGCCTGCTGTGAACCTGACCCCTTGCAGGCCTTCAGTATGTCATGGTATAGGCGAGGTGGAGGGTCGCCCCCCGCGCCGCCGTGAAGCTGTCGTTGCGTCCCGTCCGAAGGAGTTGAGAGACGGTCGTGAAGTACTGCCGGTTGAAGAGGTTCTCAATCCCGAAGCGGAGATCCCCCGGCCCGACCGCCATGCTGCTGGTCCAATCGGCTGTGGCGTAATTATTTACCGCTCGGCCGCCGAATGCCCTCTCTCCCAAGCCGGGGTCGCGGCTCCCGACATAGAGTATCTGCAGGCGGTTGCGCCAACGCAAGCGCGGCAGCGTGTCGTGCTCGACATAAGCGGTCAGCTTCAGCGGCGGGATGCGAAACCCGTTCATATCGGTGAAATTGCCGTCCCGGTCGGGATCGTTCTCTCCCGCGATCCAGGAGGCGGTCCCGCCCAGAGACCACCGTTCGAACGGCTGGAGGTCGATCACCCCCTCGACCCCCCAGATCTCCTCCGGGGTGCGGACGGTGGTAATGTTAAACAAGGTCGGCCCTCCCGTGGTGGTGATCCCGAGATCCGATTTGCTTAGAAATGCGGAGACGGAGGACTGTATCCGGGGCCATGTCCCGCGCGCACCCACTTCGTACTGATCGACTTTGATCGGCTCCAGCAGAGAGGATTCGAGAGAGAAGCCGGGAGGGGCGCTCCTGAGGATCAGGCCGACGTCGGGCACCGAGAACCCCTGGGAGAAGCTGACGAAGAGGCTGACCGGATCGGTCGCGTAGAAGACCGCGCCGGTGTTGAAGACGGTGGCGCTGAAATCAATGTCGCCCCCCGGAATAGTGTTGCCTTCGAGGGTGGTGAATTCATCGACGCGGATCCCGATCCATTCGTGGCGCAGCCCGGCCCGCAGAAGCCACCGCTCCGTGGCGGCCCACTCCATCTGTCCGAAAAGAGCGAGATTGCGCCGTGTCATCGGCGGGACCCACATCCGCTCGCCCGTCTTGATGAAAACCAACCCGCCGCTGTTGTCAAAAGCGGCCGGATCCATGATGGCCACCGGCTGGAACGCCTCCTCATCTGTGTAGTCCACCCCCCACAACAGCGTCGGCGCCGTCACCCGGGGCAGGGGAAGAGGGGTCTCAATATCCAAGCGCCCTCCGATCTTTTCGGATTCCACCCAGGATTGAATGATGCTGTTCCCCAGGCGGGCAGAAGCGCGGGCATCGGATGGAAAAAACCGGGTCAGGTAATCGCGGAAGAAGAGCTGGCTGTGCAGGCGGCTGCCGAAGAGATCGGCCCGGTCGTAGTCGAGGGAGACGACCGTGTTCTCCGTCTCGGGCTGATCCGCCAACACCAGCCCCTCGCGGGCCCGCGCCTTGACGGTGCGCGGCGGGAAGGCGTTCACCGCCGGATCGGTGGCATCGTCGGTATCCTGGCGGGCGTGATAGCGGTTCACGGTCAGTTGAAGCCGCTGCGGGCCGAGGTCAAGACCGAACTTTCCAAAAAGGTCGTACGTGTTGAGATCGGAGAGCCCCCCCTGGGCGCTCAGCAGTTCAGGAGGAATGCGGTCCCCTTCCGCGTCGAAGAAGCCGCTGGTCCGCTCAAACGATCCGCTGAGTGTGTAGTCGAACCGTCCCCGTCCGCCCGACACCTCCTGGCGGATGCGGCCGCCGAGGCTGTCTTTCAGATGGAGGTGGCTTAAAGAGGTATTGACGCCGAGTTCCGTCGTGAAGCGGGTTTTTCCTTCGCCCGGTCTGCGGGTAATGATATTGACGATCCCGCCGCTGGCCCCTTCGCCGTAAATGGCGGTGGCGCCTCGGATCACCTCGATCCGCTCCACGGCGGAGAGGTCGATGGCGGTCAGATCCCGGAACGCATTCCGGAGCGAGATCTGGGGGACGCCGTCGATTAAGACCAGAACGTTGCGGCCGCGTAGTGTCTGCCCGAAACTGCTCAGCGACTGATTGCCGGGAGCCAGGCCCGGGACCAACTTGCCGAGCGCCTCCGCCGGATCCCTCGAGAGGGTGGCCTGCTCTTCGATCTGCTTCCGGGTGATCACGGTCACCGCCCCCGGGATGGCGGCGATCGACTCTTCGCTGCGCGTCGCCGTCACGGCGACCTCCTCCATTCTGATCGGCTCCTCCCCCGCCACGCCGGAGGTTCCGTTCTGCTCTTCCAGAGGCCGGGCCTCCGGTTCGGGCTGCTGGCTGAAACCCGGCGTTGCCGCGAAAGCGAGACAAACCGCGATGACGATTCCTTGACTGACTGATCCACTCCACCTCTTCCTGTTATAAGAATATCCTTTCATTGCACCTCCGTTTTTAAAGAAACCTGCTCGCCGGCCTTCTGTTTTTCTTCACCGCGGAGCGGCTCCAACTCAGACCCATACAGGCTCAACCGGGCCCCGACCCGCTCCGCCAACGCCCGCTGATAGATCTCCTGCGCGCAGGCGATATCTTCGATAGCGATCCCCATCGGATTGAGCAGGATGATCTCATCGTCCGATTCCCGTCCGGGTTTCTGTCCGGCGAGAATCCCTCCCAACTCGGCATGAAGCCGCTCGCGGGAGAAGCGCCCTTCCAGGACCAGTTGGTTGATGATCTTTTTCTCGCGATTGGACTGATCCCAGTCATCGACCACAACCTTGTCGGCCCGGACAAAAACCTCTTTGTGAAGATCCATGATGGAGACATTGCTGATAAAAGCCCCCTTCTGCAGCCAGTCGTAGTGAAGATAGGGCTGGTCGGCGACAGTGCAGGTGATCACCACCTCCCCTGCGCGCACCGCTGCTTCGGCGGAGGGATCGACCTGATACTTCACCCTTGAAGATTCCGGACGCAGCGCCGCGACGAGCCGCCAGGCGGCTTCAGGGACGAGATCGAATAGATGAATCTCTTCGATTCCGGAAAACTGCTCCAGAAGGGTTTTCAGTTGCATCTGGGCGATCGGGCCGCAGCCGAGGCAGGCCACCCGACGAAATGCTTTTTTGGCAAGATGTCGCGCCGCCAGCGCGGTGACCGCCGCCGTCCGCATTCCGCTGATGAGGCTCCCTTCCAGGATCGCGATCGGATAATGGGTCTCCGGATCGTTCAGAAGGGTCAGGGCACTCGCCCGCGAAAGGCCGAAGCGAGCGGGGTTGTCATGTTTGCTTCCGATCCACTTTATCCCCGCCATCGGCCGCCCCCCACCCAGATAGGCCGGCATGGCGATGATCCGGTCGGCGATGTGGCCCTGCTCCCGCCAGCGGAGATAGGGCTTGAGCGGCTGAACGACCTCGCCCCGGGCGTGCAGGATCAGGGCATGACGAACCGCTTCCATATAAAGATGCGACGAGCATCCGCCGAGTCGAATGATATCGCTTTGATTCAGGTACAGGATAGAAGGCGCTTTTAAAACCGTGGGTTGCTTTTCCATCTCTTCCTCCCTTTTACAGTGAAAGTAGCTTGATTTCTCTATCGGGCTCGTTCTGTTCAGGGCGGGCGGACCCGCCGCCGGGCAAGGACAAAACCGGTTTGGCCTCGCAAGCGGGAAGCTTTCGAATCCAACCATTGTCGTAGACCAGATCGAGGTAACGCTCGCCCCGATCCGGCAGCAGGGTCAGCACTCGAGACGCGGGCGGGAGAGACGGAAGGAGCTTCCCGATGGCGGCGATCACCGACCCGGACGAGCCGCCGGCCAAAATGCCCTCGTGGGCAGCGAGACTCTGGCAGCCCTGCGTCGACTCCCGATCACTGACATAGACCACCTCATCAATCTCATCCGGACGGAGCAATTCAGGCACCCGGCTTGCCCCGATGCCGGGGAGCTCGCGCGGTCCAGGAGACGCCCCGAAGATAACAGACCCGACCGCATCGACCGCGACGACTCTGAGGCGCGGAAAGACCTGACGCAGCCGGCGTGAGATCCCCATGATTGTCCCTGTCGTGCTTACGGCCGCGACCAGGAGGTCGATCGGCCGGTCCAAATCGGAGAGGATTTCAGTCCCGGTTCCGTAGTAATGTGCCTGCCAGTTGCGCGGATTGGCATATTGATTGATCCAGAGGCTGCCGGGGATCGCTTCAAGCAGTTCGTGGACGCGCCGGATCCGGCTTTGAAGGTATCCTCCCTGGTTGTCCGGTTCCGAAACCATCTCGATCCGGGCCCCCAGGCTTTGGAGGATTCTCAAGTTAGAAGAGGTGATCTTCGGATCGACCACGCAGGTGAAAGTTAAACCATACACGCGGGAGATCATCGCCAGGGCGATGCCCAGATTGCCGGAGCTGCTCTCTACCAGGTGTGTGCCGGATCCGATGGTCCCATCCCGCAGCCCCTGTTCGATGATGAACCTCGCCGGACGATCCTTCATACTGCCGCCCGGATTGAAGAATTCGAGCTTGGCGATGACCTCCACCCCGGGCCGGGGGAAGAGCCGCCGGAGAGAGATCAGCGGCGTGCGACCGACGCAATTGACAATCGATTCATAGACCATAGGGTTCTGCCTCCTCGAGTGGTAGATTAAAACAAAAAAGCCCGGAGGGAAATTTGAAGATTCCTCCGGGCTTCTGGGTTCTGGTACTGCCGACCGCCAGCCGTTAAAACTATTCTTAATAGAGAGTGAATTTGAGAATCATTATCATTAATACATGAAGCCATTATGGCTTGTCAACTCCTATTTTATTTCTTTATATTTTTATTCCGGTCGCCTGGTGAACAGGAGAGATTACCGGAGGTTTGATGAAAGACCGGCCGTTCCACCTTCTCTATACCTGCCGGCAAATCCGATGCCTTTCTTCTTCGCCTCTCCAGATAGTCCGCATTACTGAACGTTGGAATCAAGGGGTACGGTGTAATCCCTCGCATAGTTCCACTCTAAAATGCGGAAAGCATTTCTTCTTGGTAAGGGCTTCGATCTCGCTGCCTTCCAGTTGCACTAGATTGCAGAAAAGGACGTAGTCGCCCGGAGGCAAATCGACCGCCCCCCCCTTTCGGCACAGGGAGCCAGTCTCTCAATTTCTCCGACGACTGTCCCGGCTTCCTCTTCTCTCACCTTTCCGTCCTCGTCTACCGGGAGGCGACCAGCAGGAAGGTTGCTTCTGAGGACGGACTACAGCCTCATGTGTCTTTTCACCACGTTTTTGCTGTAAAGGTGGCCAGCACGGAAGAGATGGTATCCCGGTTCACTTGTACTCGCCATTCTCCCCAGTGCCATGTTTACTGCTGCCAACACCTGACCTTGACCAGTATGGTAAAACCACAGCTGCCCAAAGGGAATAGGCACGAGGCATGAACCGTATTTATTGAAATTTCCTCCGCTCCCGGCTGATCTTCTTCGACCGCCGACGCTTGAACCAGAGCTTGAGGCCTGTTACATAAAGGATCAGCGGCACGAAACCGCTGATGAAAACCAGAATGCGGCTGGGTAAACCCAAGGCCTCTCCGCTGTGAAGAGGAAAGAGCCAATTGAGAAAAGTATCCCCCGCGCTGAATTGCTTCGGATTTCGGACGGCCAGGATTTCGCCGCTGTATGCATCGATCCATACCCGGCTCTCACCCCAGGCCTGTCTGACCTCCCCCGGCTGGCGCTTCACCACGATATACACCCCTTCCGGATCCTCGGGCGGCGCGATTCCCTTCAACTCCGCATCGCGGAAGAGACGGTCGGCGATAGTAACCGCCTGTTCGACGGAAATCGGCGCCATACCGGGGAGTGGGGTCGATTTCACCTCCGGAAATCCGGTCAGGGGGGAGAAAACATCGACCAGAGGCTTAATGTACTCTGGAAAGACGAGATAAATTCCGGAGAAGGCGATCACGACAATGATGACGGCGCTGTAGATCCCGCTGGTCTTGTGCAGATCGAAGTAGAATCGTACCGGACGGGCCCCTCGCCTGATTGTGAAGGCCTGGCCGATCTTCCGCCTCCTCGGCGGCCAGAAAAGGGGCCACCAGAGATAAATCCCGGTTCCCACAGAAACCAGGAGCAGCAGGCCCAGAATGCCGACTGTGACCTCTCCTGGCGTCTCCAGCAACAGGTTGGAGTGCAGTTTATAAATTGCAGACATCAGGTAGCCCCCCCATTGCCGCTCGCCTAAGATCTCGGCGGTGTATGGGTCGACCGCCACCTCCTGGCGCCCGTACTCCCCTCCAGACGCTTCCTCGAAAAAGGCGAGGAAAACGCCATTTTGGACGCGCGGGAAGACCAGCAGGCTTGGTCCAGGCGAATCCGGGTGGCCGGCTCGGGCGGCGGCGATAATCTCATCAAAAGACCGATAGCCCCCTTCTCCCTCCACCGTCAGCAATGCCGGGTTGAGGAGCTCATCGATGGCATGATCGAAAACCAGAACGCTGCCGGTCAGACCGATCAGGACCAGCACCGCTCCGGCGAGGAGGCCGATATAGAGATGGACCTTCAGCCAGAGTTTTCGAAGCCGGACATTTTTTAGTCCCATCTTCATCCCCTCAGTGATCCGCATTTTGCTCAAATGCGGATCACTGAGGCCCACAGTTACCAGAAGATCTCATAACCGAGACTCGCCGTCATTCCCTGGCCGGCGGTGAAGGAGTCATCAAAGTTGGCCGCCTGGTTGGGCGGCGGGACATAGAAGGCGTTGAGAAGATTCTCGATGCCGACCTTCAATGTTCCCCTCCACACTTTGATCTCGCTTAAGAGGTCGAAGAGGAGGAAATCATCAACTTTTCCCTCCGCAAAGGCGGTGCTCCCGGGAAACTCGTCCCGGTTGCCGGAGTAGAGCATCTGCAAGCGATTGCGCCACCGGGGGAGGAGCGCATACTCCACATAGGCGGTCGCCTTGGGAGGGGCAATCCGATTTCCGGGAAGCGGGGTCCAGTCTCCGTCGATCTCCCGCTTGCCCTTCTGCCAACTGAAGGTGCCGCCGAATCCCCACTGGGCAAAGGGCTGGGTGTCGAGGATGACCTCCACCCCATAGACCTTCTCCGGGGCGCGCTGCACGGTGAGCACCTCATTGACGAGCACAAAGGTGGTCCCCAGATCGGAGGTGCTGTAGAACGTCGAGAGGCTCGCTTTCACCTTCGACCAGGCGCCGCGGGCGCCGATCTCGTAGTTATCGACCTCTTTCGGCTCGGGTTTGGCAGCCTCGACCGAAGGGAGGGTCGTGCGAATCAGCGAGCGGCCCACCTCGGTTATGCTGAAGCCCTGAGAGAAGCCGGCAAACAGCTCGACGGTATCGGTGACAAAGAAAACGCCGCCGAGGTTGAAGGTCGTGGTATCATAATCGAGGGTGCCGCCCTCCACGGCATTTCCGCCGGAGGTAGGGTGGGTAGTAAAATCGGGGATATTGAGACGGAAGAGCTCATACCGGAGGCCGCCGCGCAGCAGGACCCTTTGGGCGAGAGGGACTTCGAGCTGGGCGAAACCGGCGATGTTGTCTTGATCCATCAAAGGGGTAAAGCTCCCCGTTGCCGTGAATCGCTCATGATATTTCTGGTTCCCGAGGTCGGCCCCCCAGGTGAGGGTCCCTTTCAGTGGGACGGTAAACGGCGTATCGATATTGAGGCGCGCCGCTTTGCGCTCCTGTTCGGTTAAATTCTGCCCTCCGAAGAAGCCGATGAAGGGGCCGCGGTTGAAGAACTCGCTGAAGAAGAGTTGGACATTCACGGCGCTGCCGAAGAGTCGGTCATTGAAGTAATCGAGCGTGTAGACCTCCTGCTCGCGCAGCAACGGGTTGGCAGGCGCGCCGGCGTCGGCGACATCGAAGATGCCCGGCGGCACCTCGACCGCCTCCGCCGCCTCGTGGCCGACCAAACCGCCGACCGCGGCGAACGCCCGCTCCTGCTTGGCGCGATAGTAGTTGGCCGAGAATTGAAGCCGCTGGGAATCGGTCAGTTTATAGCCGAGCTTTCCAAACAGATCCGCATAGTCCGAATCGCTGAAGAGAAAGTCGCGGGGGATCCGGTCGCCGTTTGCGTCGAATCGGGAGTCGGCGTCCTCGAACGAGCCGCCCAGCAAATAATTAAATCGCCCGGCCCCGCCGGTGACGCTCTGCTCGATCCGCTTGGAGAAACTCTCGTCAGGATGGACAACCGAAAACCGGGTCCGCAGCTCGGTTCTGAGCTGAGGCCGCCCCTCCTTCCCTTGCCTGGTAATGATGTTGACGATGCCGCCGGCGCCGCCGCTTCCGTAGACCGCGCTCGCCCCCCGGATCACCTCGATCCGCTCGATGGCGGAGGGATCGATCCGCTGCAGATTCGCCCCCACCTCCCGCAGATCGGTGTTCATCGGAACGCCGTCGATCAGATAGAGCACGTCCCGGCCGCGCAGGGTCTGCCCGGCGCTAAAAGAGCTCTCCGGGCTGACCGCCATGCCGGGAACGAGATTGCCGAGGAGATCGCCGAGATCTCCTGAAATGGCGATCTGCTCTTCGATCTCCTTCCGCGGAATCACCGTGACCGAGCCGGGGATGCTGGAGACCGGCCGCTCGGCCCGCGTCGCCGTGACGGTGACCTCTTCCATCTCCACGGCCTCACCAGCCAGCCGCTCCGTCTCCGGAGTATTCTCCTCCGGCTCCTGACCAAACGCCGGAGCGGACAATAAAGCCAAACAGACTACCAGGACCCATGCCCTCAGGGGGGAAAAATATTGCATCAGGGAAGACCTCCATTTGTTAGGTTGCATGTTCTCTCCTCGATCCACTCAGATCCCAAACAATAAAAAGCCCAAAGCGGGAGCGAATCCCACTCTGGGCTTTGGGGTTTTGGATCAACCGCGAGCCGCCACAAGACTGAAAATGATTCTCAATTTCAGAGAAGGTCTTTTTACATAATTCCAGGGCGGTCTGTCAAGGGGGTTTTTATGTTTCATGAAAGGGAGGGAGGTTCATGCTTAACGAAGGTGCGAACCCCCCTCTCCGGATCGGTCGGCGCAGCTCGGTCGCCGTGGATGATGCTCTTACATGAGGCAAATATAGGTCGGTACGGGCGCCCCGGAAATAATCGGCCTGCCGGTCCGATCGAGAAGAAGCCCGCCTGAAGACAACCTGTCCGCGCTTACTCCGAGAAGGAAAGGTGAAGAGCGACCTTCTGTTTCTCATTGAGGATCTTCAGGCTGTTCAGTCCGGCGCGAAGGCGGTCGCTTTCGATTTTCGCAAACCGTTCTGCGATGCCCTCAATCCGGGCTTCGATCTTCTGATCCGAGGCCTCGCGCCGGATTATCTCCTCCAGATCGAGATGCACCCCCCTGAAGCGCAGGCCCGGTCTAGGCGCGCCTGCCGTCTTGCGGCGATCTCCAGCGCCGCCAGTAACTCCACCTGCGGACGGCTGAGCCCCAGCTCCTCGGCACGATCAAGGGGCGAGGAAGATTCCTCGCTTTCGGAAAACAGCGCAACCGCCGTTTCCCCTTCCCCCCGCGGGACTCTTTTTTGTATCTCCGCCAGCTTCGCCCGCTGCGGCGGTCAACACCCCTCCAGTTTCCGGGAGAACTCAGAAAGTTTCGGGAAAAAGATCCCTTCCAATTGCGCGGTCCGCTCCATCACTTCCTTCGTTTTCTCTGTAGCCCCAGTCGAGTGTTGAAGTCTTCCGGCATCTGAAGGGTCAATTGCCGCCGCCGATGCCCCCGGAAGATCTCTTCTGCTCCGGGGTCAGGGTCGCCTGCAACGCCGCGGCCGCCTCGATCATCCGCCCGAGTTCATCGGCTTCGATCCCGCCGGTGACCTGGTTTGCCGTCCGGTACTCCTCGTGCAACAGCAGGCCGTGGCGACGCTTGATCAAGATCTCCTCGAATAATCCCAATTAAGATCGCCTCCTTTTTCCAAAGGTCCTTCTTGAAAGAGGCGACCTCTTGACGGATCGCCTCCTCCTGCTCCTGCGAGAGCCGGAGCGCCTCTTTTGCGCCCAGGTGTCGTTTGCCAGCGCTTCCACCGCCCGGATCATCCGCAGCCCGGGGTCATTTCGATCTCTTTCCTGCGATCACCGCTCCGCACCGGAAACCATCCAGAAAAGGATCCCGAAGACAACGGATCCGATGAAATGAACCGACCTTCTATGTTTCTTCATGGCCTCTCCTCCCCTTGTGTCAGGTTAAAATCCCACACCCCTCGGGTGATCTCGTCATCAAGACGCGCAACCATCTCCCGGCCCAGGGCCAATAGAAGTCCGATCAGAAAAAACGAGAGCAGGGTCAGCAAAAATGCCGTCACCCAGATCCCAAAGAGGGTCTCTTTTTCTTCCGCTTCATCCCGTTTCATAAGTCCTTCCCGGTCTCCCTAAATAGCACTTACCTCCTTGCGGACCGATCCAGATGATAGGCGATCGGCACCGTCACCTCCAGACGGCCTCCCAGTTCGGGGGGAAGCGGCGGGAGGGGGGAGAGGGAGCGGATGGTTTGTATCGCCGCCCGGTTGAGAAGGGAAGAAGAAGAGGCCTCGGCAATCTCCACCTCTAAGAGCTTTCCGTCGGCCCCGACAACTAGACGGACCGTCACCCTTCCCTCCTGGCCCATCCGGCGCGCCCGCTCCGGATAGGCGCGGGCCGCCTCGATCCGCTCCCGCAGGCCGGCCAGATAGCCTTCCCACTCTGCCCCTCCTTGGGAGGCCAAAGGGCCGTCTCCCGCCCCGGCGGCTTTGGGTTGCCCGCCGGTGGAGGAGGCCATCTCCGATCTCCCTCCGGTCTCTTCCGCCCCTTCGACAGAAAAAGGATGCTCCTCTTTTTCTGTCGAAGGCTGATTGGAAGAGAGGCTCGCTTCTCTTTCCGGCGCCTCTATCTCTGCAAAGGGGGGCGGAGTTGTCCCGGAGTCCTCCTTGTCGGGAGGGATGAGGCGCTCCGGCGCGGCTTCCTCCGGGCGGGGCGGAACAGTCGCCTCCAAAAGAGAGGAGATCTCCGGCTCAACGTCCAGGGGCGCAGGGGCTGCTTCCGGCCTAGGAGGGGTTGGCGGCCGATGCGAAGCGCGCTTTTTTTGCGCCGGAGCCGGTTTCTGTGCAGGCGGAGAGAGCGCTGGTTCAGTAACCTTCCCGGCTGCCGGAGGGGTGGGTGGCCCCGCAGGCGACGCCGCCGGCCCTTCTGCGGGAAGGAGAAGCAGCGGAATTTTTTTGACCTCTTTACCCGGCGCGACAGGCGGCCTCTCCGGCGAGGGGAGGCCGAAGAGCAGGGCATGGAGAATCAGCGAGAGCGCCCAGCTTCCGACCCTTCTCACGGCGACTCGCCTTTCGGCCGGGTCAGAACCGTCAGGTTTGAGTGGTTATGGTGCCGAACGACATCGAGGACATCGACAAAGCGCTGAAACGGGGCCTCGCGGTCTGCAGAGAGGAGAATCGGCCTCTTTCGGTCTGCTTCGACCTTCGCCTGCAAGGCCGCGCCGAGCCCCTCCAGGGAAATCTCTTCTTCGTCGATAAAGATCGTCCCCTCTTTTTGGATGAAAAGATGAACGCTCTCTTCCCGAGCCTCCTCCTTCGCATGCTCGGCGGAGGGAAGGGTGAGGTCGAGCGCCGGCTGCGCCGCGAAAATCGAGGTGAGAAGGAAGAAGATCAGAAGCTGAAAGACCATGTCGATCATGGGGGTCATGTCGATGAAAGGGGTGGAGCCGGCATCGGTCCGGGACGACTTCAGTCGGAGCATTGCGACTCCCCCATCGCCCACTCGGCCGCCGGGGCGCGCCGCGCCTCTCTCTTCATCAACAGCAGCAGCTCGCTTCCGTAATGTTCGATCTGGAAGGCGAGGTGAGAAACTTTCCTCTGAAAGTAATGATGAACGATGAAGGTGGGGATCGCGACGAAGAGCCCCCCCACCGTCGTGATCAGGGCAGCCCAGATGCCCGAAGCCAATAGCGCCGGCGAGACCCGCGCTTCCATCTCGGCCACCCGCTGAAAGGCTTCGACCAGGCCGACGACCGTCCCCAAAAGCCCGAGCATCGTGGAAATGGAAGCAATCAGAGCCAGGAGCGGGATTCCCCGCCGGATGGTTTGGAGGAGCGCCTCTCCCCGGATCGCCATCGCCTCCTGGACAACTTCCGCCCCCTCGTCCCGGTGCTTTAAACCCTCTTTCAGAACGAGGCCGACCGGCCCGACGATCTTCTCCGCCATCCGCATCGCCCCCTCCCGGTCCTGGGACCGCAACCGCTCAGAAAGCGCCTCGAAGGCCCCCTGTGCTTCTCCCCGGATCTGCCAGAAGAACCACCCCCGCTCGATTGCAGTGGCCAGGGCCACCACCGAGGCCAGCAGGATCGGGTGCATGAGCGCTCCCCCTTTCAGGTATAGATCGACCATTCCTCTCTCCCCCCTTTCAAACCTCTAAAACAAAAAACGCCCGGACCAATTCTCTATCCGGGCGTGGGGTTTGGAACCTCTAGCCGCTGCGCAAAACGTCTCTATTCGAGACGCCCCCGCCGGATCGCGATCACGCCGGGGGCGCATAATATTGAGAATGACTCTCAGTATCTTTCTGCGAGATTACCTGTTTTGCCTGCGGCCTGTCAAGCCTTTTTCCAGCGCGTTCTCATCTCCTGTTTTCTCCTGCGCGGGAGCGGTGGCGTAATTCCCAGCGCCTTTCGAAAATTCCGAAGAGAGCCCCATCCCTTTCGGATCTGCCACTGGAGGGAGCGCCCCGCTTTCAGACGCAAGAGCTCCGTTGCTGTAGGATGATGGCCCACTTCCTGAGCCAGGAGAATATAAAGATCGACACACGCCATCTGCTGCCGGTCGCTCCGGATCTTGGCAAGTTCCTCCCGTGTGATCCGGTATGAGCGGCACAGCCGACGCAGAGATTCCAAGGAGAGTCGGTTCACTTCCGCCGCGGCATCCAACCTTAGACATTTTTTGTAGTCGTCGAGGATCTTCCTCCTGGACGGAACAGAAGGGCGAGGGAATGGATACTCAAACAATCCGATCTTCGCCCCCCTGACCAACAATTGCCGGACCCGCTCCCGACTCAGCCCCATCGTCCGACCGACGGCCGCCAGCGACTTCTTCTCTCGATAGATTCGGTGGAGCTCACGCAATCGCTCCACCGTGGAAGGGCGGTTGGAAATCTCCGCCTGGGAAAGCGCCGTCAACCCTAAAGCGGTCCGGATCTTCTTCTCAGTATAATGAGAAACCGGGCGCGCCTCCAAGATCTTTCGCAGCGTCGTCGGGTTCACCCGGCAGCGCGAGGAGACCTCCAGCAGGTCGATCTCGTCCCGCACCATTTTGGCGACCTCGGAAAAGAGCGAGGCACCGGTTTCATCCAGGACAAATCCTCCAGATACTCGATCGAACATCGTTTCCTCCCCTCCATATCATCAGAATGCTTTGAGAACCATTACCCCTTTCTTAATGCCTCCGCCGGGTCGAGCCGCGCCGCCTTCAGGGTCGGATAGAGACCGAAGATCAGCCCCACCCCTACCGAAAAGAAAAAGGGACAACGAAGGCGAGCAGGAAGAAGAGTGCCCGGAAGGAAACCAGCCGCGCCATCCCCCGCCGGCCCCCAGAAGAATCCCCAGCGTCCCTCCCGCCAGGCTGAGATTCTGTCAGAAACTGGTGAAGAATATCCTTTCGGGTCGCCCCCACCGCCCGGCAGGCCAATCTCGGCGGTCCGCTCGGCCACAGAGACCAGCATGATATTCATGATCCCGATCCCTCCGACCAGGAAGGGAGATTGCCACCACACTCCCCAGGAGGAGGCTGAAGGTCCGGCTGACCATCCCCATCGTCTCCAGGACTTCGGTCTGGCGGGCGATGTGAAAATCGTCCTCCACTTCCTGCGGAATCCGATGGCGTTGCCGCCGCCGCCGAGTCACCTCCGTGGCGGTTTGGTCCAGGACCGACGTCTCCGTCGCCTGAACCAGAATGCTCCGGACCAGCTCCCCCCGAAGAGATGCTTCTGGTAGGTGGTCACCGGGATCATGATCCGATCACCTGCCTCCAGCAGCTCCACCCGCTTGCCCCGCGCTTCCAGGATCCCCAGGACCAGAAAGTTCTTCCCCTGACTTTGATGAATTTTCCCATCGGATTTTCTCCCCGGAAGAGGGCTTCGGCTGCCTTCGCCCCCAGCAGCGCTACCATCCGCCGGGCTTTGAGATTGCCCTCGATAAAACGGCTCCCTGCGGCCATCCGGTAACGCAGCAGATCAAGATATGCCGGCGTTACCCCGAAGACCCGGCTGTCGCTGTTCCGATTCCGGTATTTGATCTGGACGCGGGAGAAAACTTCCGGAACGGCGGCGGCCACCCCCGGATCTTCCCCACGGACTCTGCATCTTCGAGCGTGAGGGTCTCGACATTCCCCAGCCAGGCATATCCGACGCGGGCCTTTCCCGGTCGGACGAAGAGGAGGTTTGCCCCCAACTCACGGATTCCCTCTGTGGCGCTCTCCCGGGTGCCAGCCCCAATCGCCAGGGTCGCCACAGGGAGGCGACCCTGATCACCACTCCCAGGATCGAGAGGGGGTCCGGAGCGGGTGGGCGCGAAGTCCCTCCCAGGCGAAGTGGACGACCCATAAGGCGGCGGGGATCAGACCGACCGCCCAGGAGATGGAGCGGCCAACAATCATCGGAACTGTCCCCTTCGATCACCACCTCGGTCCCCTCGGGGGATCTCGACCATCTTCCCATCGGTCGCGCCGACGGCCACCTCCCGGAACGAGACCGTCTCCCCCTGGCGAATCGAGAGCCCCCATCGCTCTCCCTCTTTCCGAACCCCCTCCTGTGGAAGGAGGAGGATGTCCGATCGCCGTTGGGTGATGATCTCGGCGTTGGTGGTCAGCCCCGGCCGGGTTCCTTCCGGGATTCTTCCAGACCGAGAAAGAGGGGAACCACCGGCGAGATCGTTGCGGATCCGGGCCGCCGGGGCAATCTGGGCCACCTGGGCGCGCAAGATCCGATCGGGAAAGACATCCAGCCGCACGGTCGCCTCCTGCCCGGGGACAACCCGCCCGGCACGGTCTCATCGATTTCGGCGTCGATCTGGAGCCGGGAGGGATCTCCTACGACGGCAAGCAGCGTCCCCTGAGAGAAGGAGGAGATTTCCCGAAGAGATGATCAGCCCCCGCTCTATATAGAGGGAGAGCAGGACTCCGGAGAGGGGGAGATCACCCGCGTCTGGCAGAGGCGCTGGGCCTGCGCCAGGGCCAAGTCGGCCTCCCGCAGCCCTGCTTCCTGATGGGCCGTCTCTTTCTCCTGATCGGAGAGAAAACCCTTCTCATGGAGCGAATCGCTCCTTGAGCCCGTTAGGCGCGCCTTTTTGAAGGAGGATCTCCCCCTTCTTCACCCCTGCCTCCGCAGCCAACAGATCGGCCCTCGCTCTCTGGCTAGCGATCTCTTCGATCTCGGATCGATCTAGATGAGAATCTCTCCTTTCTCTACCCGCGCTCCCTCCATGCGATGAATTTTCAGGATCTCCCCGCTCGCCTTTGACTTGATCTCCACCCCGAGAAGGCCGACATCACACACCGATCGCGGGGACCGTGAGCACCAGCTCCCCCCGCACAAGCCGCACCGTCCGGAGTGGGGGCGGGGAAGAGCCCGACGGCCGCACGGCGGTCAGCCAAAAGACCCCAGGACGACCAGGAGCAACACCCCGCCCCCAAGGAAGACCGATTGCGACTTTGATAATGCGCTTCATAAGACCACCCCTTCCGATTCTCTTTCCTTTTCCAATCCCGCCCAGTAATTGGCCTGCGTCCTGAGCAGTTCTATTAAGTGCGGATCTTCCCTCACCCACCTCGGAGTCATCCCCCATCACCTCATAGTGTTGCGCGATCAGAGAAGGGAGGGCCTCCTCCCGATACCGCTTCTCCAGCCAGAGGGCTGCCTTCCAGAGGGTGGAAAGCGGCGGCGTCCTCCATCGCTCCAGGAGCTCGATCAGCGTATAACGGGCCATCTCTTCCTGTTTGATTTGTCCATCCCGCGTCAACAGATGCCCTTCTTCAGGGAACAGTCTTCTCATACCGGATCGTATACCAGCCGCTCTCCGTTGTCTGCGGATGGTAGTAGCTGAGGATCTGGAGTTTGAAGCATCGGTTCCGGACTTGATCAAGTAAAAATCCGGTAGTTCGGCCAGAGCTTATGGTCGTTGCCGGTGATATTGCAGGCGTTCCACGACGAGTCGACGAAAATTCCGCCCGTTTTATCATCAAAATAGTGGGCCACCTGTCCCCGGTCGACGCCGTTGATAACCGTATCGGGGTTATTCCCCAATCCCATTACTCCCCCTTTGCTAGAACCGTTCACCCGCCGTTGACCCGGATCCAGTATTCTCGCGCGGCGCTGTCATACGCTACCTTCAGATCCCATCCGTCGGCTGAAGGGTCGACAACCATATCCATTGCATCGAAGTCGAGGGCCGCCGACCCGCCGCCGATCGGGATGGAAAGAATGTGGGAGTGCAGATCACCGAAGGCGGTGATACCCACCGACTGGACCTTCATCTCGAGGGTAATCCGCCGGATCCCGGCGCCGCTGTCCCGCACGATCTCAGTCATATGGAACTTTGCACAGCTGTTCCCATCGGCCGACCTGAGCACCCACCAATTTTCAGGGACGGCATTGACGGCATGGGTCGGAGGACCTTCATAGAACCACCACCCGTCTTTCGTCTCATCCCCTTTGATCGCCAGGACCAGCTTGTCGGTCTTGAACTCAGAGTCGGCCGGAATCTGAGCCGCTGTCACCATCTCAAAATCGAGGCGTTCGGTCTCGGCGGTCGCGGCCTCAAACCAGGCGCCGATTGATCAAGGTCGCTGTCGTTGTCCGGGCCATAGACCTCGGCGTTTTTCCCGGTGAAGAAGCCGACCACTCCCTTTTTGTCAGAGTCCCCGCCGTTCCGTTTGATGCTGCTCCGTTTGAACGCGATATCCTAATCGGTAGAATCTGGCGCATCGGCATCGGAGAGATCAACCACTAGTTCGTCGGTCGGAGGCGCCCCGAACCCGCCCGCCGTGGCATCGATCAGGATGCTTTTGCAGCGGATTCGGAGCCGGCAGGGGCCCCTGCAGAAACAGCATTGTCTGAGCCCCGCCGCACCCAGTCAGCATTCCTATGGAAAGTAAACATGTCAAGCCAACGCCCGGCAGAAGCAAACCATGCTTTAGAAACTTCATCTCCCGACTCCTTTCTTTTGGCCTCCTGGGGCGCTGGATTGAGGTTAACTGTTTTGTTCGAACCACCCGAGCGCCACTGAATAAATAAAACCGGGGGCGAAGGTTATAGATCTTAGGGCCTTCCGGTTCACCGCTTGGAGACCGGCCCCACCATGAAGGCGGCCCGCATCCCCTTCTGGTAGTGGCCCTCGGCCTGGCCACCCTCCAGAACATTGCAGAAGAGAACATAGGCGCCGGCCGAAAGATCAAGGGTCATCTCCTTCTCCAGGCCCGGGGCAAACTCCTCGACCTCCCCGACCACTTTCCCCGCCGCCTCTTCTCTTACCATTCCTTCCTTCACCGTGAGGGCGTTGGCGGGGCGGTCGGTCTTGAGGATCACCAGCTCATGGGCGACCGTGCCGGTATTCTTCGCCTTGAATAGGACCCTGCCGCCGGCGGCGAGGGTCGCCCTGTCCGGCATCACGCTCCATTCTTTCAGTGCCACAGAAACCTTCTCGGCCGGACTGCTGGCAGAGGTCGTATTGTCCTGACGGCGGCAACCGGCCCACGCCAGGGCGAAGCAAAAAAGGGCCGCCGCGATCGGTACCGGCGGGAGAGAGGGTGAAATCAGAAAACGCCTCAGAAAATTCATTTTCGTCGCTCCTTTCTTTTGGTCCCTCCAGGGGGCCCGGTTGCGTTTTTATATACTCACCCTCACCCCCGCGTACACAAACTGCGGGATCACCGGCCGGAGGTCGCCGAAATCGGACCGGTTCGGGTCCGGTGGAGATCGGTCACATTGTCGATCCCGGCAAAGAGGGTCGTATGCTTTCCGACCTCCTGGTTAACTTTGACATCGAGCGTGGTCCAACCGAGAGAGGTCGCCTCGTTCTGAACATCGACAAAGGACTTGCTCTCATGCACCGCACGGAGGGTCATGACGCGGCTTCGCGATATCGAGGCCCCCCTTGATCTGGTGCCGGGGACGCTGGGGGAGCCATTTGTCGAGGTCGGTGTCTTTCGCCCAGAGGTAGGTATAGCCGGCTTTGAAGGTATATAGGCGCAGGAAGGAGAGAGAGGCCGACACCTCCGCCACCCTGGGTGACCGCCAGGTTGACATTCCGGAACTCAAAGATCTGAAGGCCGGTCGCCACGTTCTCATGTCTCAATCCCGGCCTGGAAGCTGCCGGAAGACTCCGGCGTGAGATCGGGATTTCCGAGCACCTGATAACCGAGGGCGCTGTGGTCAAAGAAGAAAAACGCTCTCTTAAATTGGGAACACGGTATCTCTTTCCATATCCCAAACGGAGATTAACACTGGAAGCGGCCTTGGCCATCAGGTTGATCCTAGGGGCGACGAAGAGGCCGAAGTCGCTGTCAACCTGATAGCGGATTCCGGGGAGAAGTTCAAGCCGGGAAGCCAGGAAGATGTCGTCTTGAAGATACGCTTCGTAGTTCCGCCGCCCAGCGCCGGGGGTCATCTCCTGAACCTTAATAACCCCGGAGGCTTCGTTGCTGACCTGCTCCTGCGTCAAGGTCTCCCGGCCCGCGACCGCCCCTGCCATGAAGAGATGGCGCTCCCTCATTGGAATGTGCCACTGGACCTCCCCCTTTGAGAGTTCAATCACCGCAGTCCTCTTCTGATCGAGTTGGGGGAGGCAAGGGATATCCTGGGAGCTGGAGCTGATATCCAAAAGCTGCTCATAGGCAACGGTTCCGGAGAGACGCGATCCCTCCTCTAACGGCATTTTCCCGCCGAGGGTGATGTGCCATTTGCCGACCTCTTCGGCAAACTTCCCGGGGCTTTGCCCCAGGCCGGGGACGTTGGTGGAGAAGAGGTGCTCTTTGTCCTCTTTGTAGTAGCGGGGGGAGAGGAGAATCTTCCCCCCGCCGGGCGGCGTCAGGGCGAATAGGGGGTCGAGATTCCACCGCAGGCCCTCATCCCCGTCGGTCTGGATCGACCTCCTGTTTAACTTGTCTAAGTCGAAGCCTTCGGACCGCCTCAGGTCGGAGGTCAGCTTGGGATTCCAGCGTGGACGCTTCAGTGAAAGATCGGCCAGGGTATGGGCCGCCCCCAGTCGCCCGCCCAGCTCCGCGTCACCAAGGTTTTTACTCCCGTAGTTTCCGGCATCCATCTCCAAGGTGAAGGAAAAAGACTCTTTCGGCTCCCGCGTGATGACGTTAATCACCCCTCCCATGCCTCGCTCCCGTAGAGGGCGGAGGTCGCCTCTTTGACGATTTCGATCCGCTCAATGTCGGCGGCGCCGATCTGGGGTGAGGTCGACGGACGATCCAGTGGTGGCGGTCAGCCGCTCGTCATTGAGCAGGATAAGGACCCGGTCGGCGTCGAACCCCTGCATCCAGACCGCCTGCCCCTGCTTGCCGTGGATCTCGCGCAGGATCAGCCCCGGGACATCTCCAGCGCCTCCTTGAGATCCCAGGCATTGGGTCCGCTCGATCTCTTCCCGGGTGACGACCTCCGTCTTCACCGGCGCCTCCAGCAGCTTTTTCTCCGTCCGGGTCTCGGTGACGACCACCTCTTCCATTTCCAGCCTGGGACCGAGCCGCCGGTATCTCTCCCCTCTGATTGCTCCCGGGCCGCCGCAACGGAGACTCCCACGACGATGACCTAGACAACCACCAGCAGACCACACCGCATCAGCGCTCCTTCTCCTTCTGGAAGGGAAAGAGGTTTCCTCCCGGAAAAGATCGGCCAGGGAAACATACTCCTCCCTGTTGAAATGGAGCATGATCTTCCTAAGACTGACATGATAGCCTTCGCACCTGCAGCGCTCGATCACACTGAATTCCGATTTGGCCAGGGTTACCGTCTGATGACCCGATCCGTTTTTCATGAAAACCTCCCTTCCGATTCGATCCGTTTGCTTCTTCCCAATCCTTCCCAGTGACGGAAATGTCCCATCAAAAGTTCGACGAAATGTGGATCCTCCCTGGCCTCCGGATGGGCCGCCATCAGCCCGTAGTGCTGCGCGATCAGGAGGGGGAGCGTCGGCCTCGCCTCCTGCCGGTACTGCCCCTCCAGCCAGAGGGTCGCCTTCCAGAGAAGAGAGAGTGGAAGCAGCTTCCTGTTTTCCAACGCCCCGATCGTCTCCTGTTCCATATCCCCTCCGTCGTTCCCACACCCACCTCAAAGTGGGTTGCCGCCCTGATGCCAAATCTGTTAAACAACTCTATGGATTCCGTAAAACAATCATTCCCCAAAAAGGAGGAAAACGACCATGAACAGACAAGCCGTCATCGATCTTCTCAACAGAGCCGTCAGTTTGGAATATGCCTCCGCGATCATGTATCAACAGCATTCCCTGCTGGTCCAAGGTGTCCACCGGGAAGTGCATTCAAGCCTCTTCAGAAAGATGAGCGAATCCTCCTTCCGGCATGCCCGGGAGATCGGGGAGTATATCGTCGCGCTCGGTGCCGTCCCCACGGTGGAGCCGGCGACGATCCGGCAGTCGGCCGACCTCAACGAGATGCTCCGCCTCGGCCTGGAGGTGGAGACGACCGCCCTTGAGACCTACAAAGAGGGCGTTTCTCTCGTCTCTGACGACATTCCCCTGCGCGTCATGCTGGAACATTTGGCCCAGGACGAATACCTTCATCTGACTGAGATCGAGAAGATGCTCGGCATGAAGGCCCTCCAGATCCCCGCCTCCGCCCGAGAGGTCAGATCAAAACAGGCGGGGTAGTCGCGCTCTCCCCCTCCCGGTGCCGTTCCCTCTCGAATCGGACCAGAGGAAAAGGAAGGACCTTCCCTCTGGTCTGCTTCTTCGCTATCCTTTTGGGCTCAAGCAGCTTCTCTGCCCTCTTCAAGACGATCCGAAGGGTATGGAGCTGTCGGGAATCGAGTCGAATCGTCTTCTGAGGATACCAGCCGATCCCTTCCCCCCAGGAGAGGAAGCGAAGGTAAAACTTCCCCTCATTTTCCTCCCCCCGGCTCAGCAAGATCTCCACTCTTTCAGTTCCCTCCCTCCCCTTCAGAATCCCGACGACGTCCTTCATCTTTATTTCCTCCTGCATCCTTTTTTCTCTTCAGTTTCTGCCGGCTGCAAAAACCGAAGAATTCAAACCCCAGCGCCGTCATGACCCGCACCAGCGTCTTGACCGTGATGTTCGCCTTCCCGGCCTCGATCCGCTGGTAATACTTATAGCTGACTCCGATCTCCTCCATCTCCGACTGGGTCAGCCCCCGCCGCGAGCGCAGCCGCCGGAGCTGCTCACTCACCAGCTTCAGAGCCTTCTCTTCCGCAGACTGATCAAACCGCCCTTCCTTCGATCTCCCCCGCGTCTCTGCTTCCCGCATTCGATTCCGCAATCATCTTCCTCCCGAACTCCGTGACCGATCGAGAGAATTTTCTTTTCCACCGGCTACTCTTTCTCAGAAGCCTCTCTATCGGCAACCATTGATGATATTTGATTGCTCATTGCCCGGATTTTCCGCTCGATTCCCCTCTGAAGCCACCGGGTGAGGACCGGATGGGGGGCGAAGGCCGCGCGGTTCATCTGATAATCTTCCCCTTCCTTAAGCCCGGCCTTCTCCAGAAGCCCCCGGTAAGGACCGGCGCCGCGAAGGCGATGGGAGATCAGCACGACCCGCCCGCTCTGCTTCCATTCTTCGATCTTCTCCTTCAGCTGCGCCACCGCTTTCTCCCGCTTCTCCGGCCAGTCCTCGCGGACGGTCGCCGCCAGAAGGGCCCGGAGCTTCTTGCAATGCGGATCGGATTGAAGCTGCCCGATCTGGCGGTTCATCGCCACAAGCCACCGCGCATCGGTTTCATCGTCCCCCGCGCCGTGGGCCACCAGAATGACCGTCTCTCCGGCGGCTGATCTCCATGATCCATTCATGCAGGATCTCGGTGAGCGCTAAGTCTTCTTCATAGCCGCCGAAGGTGGAAAAGCGCGCCGCGCTCCGGATTTGAGGAGGCGGTGGGGCATCGTGATCCTCCCCGTGGGTCGGTGGGCGCTCGGAGAGGCCGAGGATGTAGTCGGTGATCTCCGTTATCTGATCGGAGAGACCATACATCCGGACAAAGACAATCTGCCGGACCCCCTGATCCTCCAACCGCGAGATCGCCTGCTGAATGGTGAGAGGATCCCCCATCCCATAGGCCATCTCGATCCGGTAGCGCCTCTTTAAGGAGCGATTGCCGCTTCCACCGCATAGTTCCAGGGCTGGGTCGCCCCATGCGGCATGATGACCACGCCGGTAGGGAGGCGGGAAGGTAGGCGTTGGCGGTTTTTTTCAGCCATAGAAGCACATTCGGATGAGGGAGGATCTCCTCCCCGTCGTATGCGACGTCCAGCTCTTTGACTTTCTCGCCGAGCCATCGGGTGAGCGACATGTGGCTGTCGAATTTCGGGCCGATCAAAAAGGGGACCACAATCGTCTTCCCTTTCTTGGCCGCCGTCCGGATGATCAGGTCATCGACCTCTTTGTTCTTCTTCTCCCGCAATCCCGCTTCCGCATCCCGGTCGTAGTAGACCCCGACCTGGGTTTCTTTAAAGGACCGGTACCGCTTTACATAGTCGACCAGACGCACCAGATCGGCGCGGAGGGAGTGCTCGCTTTTCTCGTCCATCCCCCCGATCCCAACGACCCACCAGACGTTCCTCTTCCGGATTCCGGCTCAGGCGCTCGATCCGGTCAAGGAGGATCTGCGCCGTCAGAGGGCTCTCCCGCATCGGGGCGGCCCAGCGGATCGCCCTGCCTGAGGCATAGGCCGGAAGGTGCGGCACCACCTTTTGGAAGATCGGGTCGGCGGGGGAAAAGAAGAGGGGGATAGCGACGATCTTAGTCACTCCGACCTCTTTCAGTTCATCGACCGCCCGCTTCAGATAAGCCGAATACCCGCTTTCGATCCCGTTGTAATCCCGGCCTGCCAAGGCGAGGGCTGATGGATAGCTCTTCTTGAACGCTCCAAAGAGCGCCTCAATCTCGCGGTTTCCCAAGAAGCCCCGGTCGGGGGCCACCAGAAGAAAACCGGTCTTCTCCCCGGACTTCCCCTCCGCGAAGGTCCACGGAAGCGCGACGAATAAAAACGCCATGAATAGAGAAAAAAGGTCTTCATTTTCTCCTCCTGTTTCCGATCCCGATTCGGAATACTTTCCACCACCCAGAAAGGACATGCGACAGGCCGGACGCGAGTCCCTCTTACCTTCCTTCCCCGGCACAAGGGCCATCTGCGGCGCCGGGGCGGTGAGATACAGCGTCACGGCATCGATTCGAATGTGATAGGCCCCGCAGCGGCATTGTCCTATGACGCAGTGGCGCGTCGAGGTCAGGACTTCTTCTCGATAGGGTGTCTGTCCTCCGGTCCTCTCTCCCTCTACCCGGGCCGATTGAGGAGGCCGGGAGGAGATCGGACATCAAAAGCGTCTCCCGCCTATCTCCCATCGCCAAAAAAAACGCCCGGACCGACGATGCATCCGGGCGTGGGATTTAAAATCTCGAGCCTCCGTGCGAAATCTGCAATACCGACTGATAAAATTGAGAATGATTCTCAATATCTAAAATATACTACGCCTGTCCTTCTGTTTTTGTCAAGCCCTTTTTTCGTTAAAAAGCTGGCGGGAGCACCGGGAAACCGGATAAACCGGGGAGATAAGGTACAATTTCTATATTGCAAATATTAGGGAATCTCCATCGAACCAAACGATCTCTTGATGTGAATGAAGCAGTGTCTGATTAAAAATCTTAACCATGAATATTTTTTGAAATGAAGATTTCAATGGCTGTCTTGATGACTCATGCTTATCCGGTTGTTTAAGCAAGCTGCGATAGACGGTATCTGCCGAAACCTCCCAACTACCATTGACCACAAGATATTGTGGTCGGCTGAAACAACTGGATAAGCATATGATGACTAAACGCTGGACTCCATTCAGTCTATAATACGATCACAGGTATATGCTAAGGATGGCGCAGACCCCGATCAATGCTGGCTCCCAATTCTATTGCTTTCTGCTGTTTCAGTAAACGGCTGGAGCTTCCTGATTTGACAGAACGCAATATTTAAGCTATAAACGCATTGTTTGAGGATTGACGATGCCTGACCGATTAAAAAAACGTATTGCACTGCTGATGGTAACCTTCCTGGTTTTACTCTCCGGAATCGGTTTTTTTGATGAGTTCAGGTTTCTCGGCGATATTTCCGGAAAGGCCGATCAAGTAGTTGAGCAGTCGATCTCCTCGCCTGCAGATCAGGCCATCTATCTCTCAGATGACCTACCGGGATCGCTTACTCTCTCCGGCTTTATGATTGTGATGGAGATATCCCCTTTACCCCCGTTGCAACTCACTTCCTTTTTATTCTGCAAAGAATCGAAGCGCAATAGCCATCCGAGTACAATTAAGCTTTTTCAGCTTCTTTCCACCTACCGAATTTAGTCTTCCAATTTCAATAATCACTCCCTGATCCGTCACACCACTTTATTCTCTTTTTAAAAAACGCCTACGACTATATGGCAATTTCCCGATCGCCCATTGGTTTAACCATTTCTTAAGGAGCAAAATGGATAGAGTAACTGATTCTTTGGCTTTCAACCGTAGAGGGATCATCGGTCTCCTATTGTTATTGCCCATCAGCGCAGTGCTCTCTTTTAGCAAGCCGTTGATCGTAGAAGACAGCTTCCTCGATCTTGCTATGGACGGCCTTGCATGGATTTTATTTTATATCTATGTCACCTTTCGTTTATGGGCAACCCTCTATGTAGGCGGGAGAAAAAATATAGAACTCCAGACCGAAGGGCCGTATTCCATCACCCGAAATCCCCTATATCTTGGGAGTCTTTGTTTTGCACTCTCGATGGCATGTTTTTTAAAGAGCGTCTCTTTATTACTGACGATCTTACTTATCTGGATCTTCTATTCCAAAGGGGTGATCAACGCGGAGGAGGAATATCTCGCCAGGAAATTCCCGGAGATTTTTAACCGATATCGTCAAGAGACACCGCGTCTACTTCCAATCCCCTCTCGCTATCGTAATGGGTCTTCAATCAAGGTGGACTTGAACGCACTCAAGTTCGAGGCAAAACGGTTGTGGGCTGCGGGATTGCTCCCTATAAGCGCGGAGTTGCTCATGCATTTGAGAATGGCCCCATGGTGGCCGCACTGGTTTTGGCTTCCTTAGGAGAGGTGAGGATGGAATTGATAATGAATCGGATCGCCGGAGTGTGCTTTCTCCGACGGCCAACTGGGTTCCCTTTTTTTCTCCGTTTATTTAGGAGGTGCTCATGAGCCGATCGGCGATTCTCTGTGTGCTGATTCTGTCCTTTGCCCGACCCGAATTTCTGTCAGCCCAGATGAGTGACAGGTCTTATACCCTGGAGGAAGTTCTCACAATCGCCGAAGCGAGGAACCCCTCGGTCGCCCTCTTTCAGGCTAACTTCGAATCCGCCCGGGGGGGGCTGCGCTCGGCGCAATCCTATCCAAATCCAGAATGGGAAACCTCCCTTGGAAAGGGGAAAGCTTTGGAAGCAGACGCTCGTTATGAGAGCGAGTACAGCCTGGGCATCAGCCAAATCTTGGAGTGGCCGGGCAAGCGGCTCTATCGGAAAAAAGCTGCGGAAGCCGAACTCGCCGTAGCGGGAGAGGATCTGCAAGATTTTCGGCTGGAACTCATCTCCCAGGTGAAAGAGGCCTTTTTCGGCGTGCTATTCTCCGAGCGCATCGCGCAGGTCTTGGCAGAAAACGAGCGGACGGCTGAGGAGATGGTCCGATCGACCCAGATGCGGGTTGAATCGGGGGAGGCTTCGGCGCTTGAACTAATTAAGGCACAAGTCGAATTCCTAAGGATTACCAAGGATCGCAGGAGGTCTGAGAGTCACGTCATCTTGGCCAAGGCCACGCTCAATGCTGTTTTAGGAGGGGCTTTGAAAGAAGGCTACAGGGTCAAAGGGGAGTTCGCGAGGTCGGACAAGCGATATGACCTAGCGGCGCTCATTGAAAGTGCGCAGGGCCGGCACCCTCTCATTCAGCGGCAGCGCAAAGCTGTGGAGGCGGCAGATGATGCGCTCTCGCGAGAGAGACAAGCTCGCGTTCCGGACCTGATCCTGAGGGGCTCTGTCACGGAGGAGATTGATAAGCGATCTTTTGCGATCGGTCTGGCAATCCCCTTTCCGCTGTTCTACCAGCGCCAGGGCGAAATCTCGCAAGCACAGGGCCGGAGAGCACAAGCGGTCGCCGAACTGGAGCGAGCTCGCCTGAATCTGACGAAGCGCATCACCGAGGCGTATCAAGAGTACCGGATGGCTCAGGCCCAGCTCGAGCTTTTGGAACAGGGGCTGCTCAGAGCGGCCGACGAAGCGCTGAAGATTGCCCGGCTCAGTTATGCGGAGGGAGAATCGGACCTGCTCAATCTGCTCGACAGCCAGCGGGCACAGCGATCGGTAGTCGTGGAATACCAGCAAGCGCAGTTCGAGCTTCAGGTAGCGCTCGCCCGGCTAGAGCGAGCGGCGGGAGGGCTGCCGTGACATTCAGGGAGTGGGTCGGGATTGTTCTGCTGGCGGCGATAGGGATGGGGTTGCCCTCGGGGTGTTCGAGAAGAGCGGAGTCGGAGAAAGGTATTGAGAAAAGGTCCGAGCGTCCGGGGAATGCATTGGCGAAAGAAGAAAGTGGGCTGATTCTCTTAAGCCCGGAATCCCAAGCCCTGGCAGAGATCAAAACCGAAGAAGTCATGCCCCGTCATCTGAGTATTGAGCTGGAGGCCTCCGGAACGATCCAGGTCAATGAAAACAGGTTGACTCGCGTCGGATCGCGCATCCCCGGCCGGGTGATCGAGGTGGCGGCCGGACTGGGCGATTATGTGAGGAGCGGAGACAGCCTGGCTACCGTTGACAGCCCGGAATTGGGACAGGCTCAATCCGAATATCTCACCGTCCGGGCAAAGCTGCTCGTCGCCAAGAATGCCTATGAGCGCGCCAGACGCCTCGTGGAGGGAAAGGTCATCAGCACCGGCGAATTCCAGCGGCGCGAGGGGGAGTATCGGGCCATCCAGGCGGAGGGCCAAGCCTCACAAGCTCGGCTCCAGCTGCTGGGAATGACTCATGAAGAGATGAGAGCGCTAGAAAGTCAGAACACGATTCGCTCTCAGGTCGTCATCCCTTCTCCCCTCTCCGGGACCGTCATCGGACGGGATGTGACCCGCGGAGAGATGGTGGAGCCGGCCAGAACCCTCTTTACCATTGCCGATCTTTCGACCCTTTGGGGGATCGCCGGTATTCCGGAAAAAGATCTCTCAACAATCAAAAAGGGCCTCCTGACGGAGGTCTCGGTGCCGGCTTATCCTCAAGAGCGATTCAAAGGAAAGATCACCTATCTCTCCGATATCATCGATCCCTCCACCCGGACGCTGAAAGTAAGAATCGAAGTGGAGAATCTGAGAGGGAAACTGAAGCCGGAGATGTTCGCTTCCTTCCTCATCCTAACGGAGAAGACGGAAGAGAAACTAGTGATACAGGAATCGGCGGTCCAGAGGGAAGGCGCCCGAACGATTGTTTTTGTAGCACACGAGGGAGGGAGCTTTGAGAAGCGCGTGGTTGGATTGGGGCGGAGGAGTCAAGACTACTATGAAGTCGCCTCCGGTTTATACCCTGGAGAAAAAGTTGTGATAAAGGGAGCCTTTGCCCTCAAGTCGGAAACCTTCAAGGACCAGATGGAGGCCGATTGAGATGATCGACCGCTTGATTGAATCTGCGCTGCGCCAACGGATCGTGATTCTGGTTGGCGCGTTGCTCCTGGTCGTCTTGGGCCTCTATGCTTTCCGTGTCCTCCCGATCGACGCCTTTCCGGACGTGACCAATATTCAGGTTCAGGTAATCACGGAGGCGCCGGGCCGCTCTCCCATTGAGGTGGAGCAACTCTTCACCTATCCGATTGAAGTT
Source organism: Candidatus Manganitrophus noduliformans (assembly GCF_012184425.1). Taxonomy (NCBI): domain Bacteria; kingdom Pseudomonadati; phylum Nitrospirota; class Nitrospiria; order Candidatus Troglogloeales; family Candidatus Manganitrophaceae; genus Candidatus Manganitrophus; species Candidatus Manganitrophus noduliformans. The sequence continues at coordinate 16,299 of NZ_VTOW01000008.1, read as the reverse complement.
CAGATGACGGGCCTTCCGAAGCTTTCTGAACTTCGGTCGCTCTCGAAGTTCGGCCTCTCGGTGGTGACCGTGGTCTTTGAGGATAATGTCGATCTTTACTTCGCCAGACAGCTTGTGTTGGAGAGACTCATTGAAGCGAAGGAGAAGCTTCCGGCCGGCGCGGAGCCGACAATGGGGCCGATTTCCACCGGTTTGGGGGAGATCTATCAGTACACATTGGAAAGGCCTTCCGGAGGGGAGCACCCTTCCGACCCCGAAGCGGATCTGATGGAGCTCAGAACGATCGAGGATTGGATCGTCCGGCCGATTCTCAAGACGGTCCCCGGTGTTACCGATGTCAACGCCTTCGGCGGGTTTGTCAAAGAGTACCAGGTCTTGGTCGATCCCGACCGGCTCAGAAAATATGACCTCACCCTGCGAGAGGTGTTCGAGAGCGTGGCGCGGAACAATACCAATGCCGGAGGCAACGTTATGGAACGCTCCTCTGAGCGTTTTCTGATCCGGGGGGTCGGCCTGATCAAAGAGCTACAGGATATCCGCGACATTGTCGTTAAGGCCGAGAAGGGCACGCCGACCTTCGTGAAAGACGTGGCCGAAGTCAGGGTCGGACCGGCGGTCAGGGAAGGCGCTCTGGTCAAAGACGGAAAAGGGGAGGGAGTTGCCGGGATCGTGATGATGATCCGCGGCGGCAGTGGAATGGAGGTTGTCGCCGGAGTCAAAAAGAAGGTGGAGGAAATCAATCGGAACAAAATCCTCCCGGGCGGGGTGACGATCAAGCCCTTCTACGACCGGACCGATCTGGTTGAGAAAAGCGTTCACACCGTCACGCGCGCACTGGAGGAAGGGGCGATTTTGTTGGCCATCGTGCTTTATCTGTTTTTGCGGAATCTCCGAGGGGCGCTGGTGGTGGCGCTGACCCTGCCGCTGGCGGTCCTCTCCACATTCATCGTGATGTGGAAGACAGGCCTCTCCGCAAATCTGATGTCGCTCGGAGGCTTGGCGATCTCGCTCGGGATGATCGTCGATGCCGCGATCATTCAGGTTGAAAATGTTCAGAGGCATCTTTCGGAGCATCCGGAAGGGAAACCAAACAAATTACAGATAGTTCTGCGGGCGATCTTGGAGGTTCGAAAGCCGAGCCTCTTCGGAGAATTGATCATCGCGATCACCTTCATTCCGATTATAACCTTGCAGGGAATGGAGGGAAAGATGTTCGCCCCCTTGGCGTTCACCGTGGTGATCGCGCTTCTCTCCTCCCTTCTGCTCTCGATGTCGGTGATCCCGGTTTTTTGTTTCTTATTCCTGAAAAAGGGAGAAGAGACGGAGAGCTTCCTCGTCCGGGGGGCAAATAGAATCTATCTGCCGCTCTTGAGCTGGTCGCTGCGGCATCGAATTGGGATTCTCTCCGGTGCGATCTTTTTGTTGGCCGGAAGCGTGGCGCTGGTTCCATTCCTCGGAACCGAATTTATCCCCTCTTTGGATGAGGGCTCGTTGAGTCCCGCGGTGATCCGTCTTCCCAGCGTCTCTTTGCCGGAATCGATTGAGATGGAAAAGAAGGTCCAGCAGGTGCTGCTGAAATTTCCGGAGGCCGAGACGATCGTCTCGAAGCTCGGAGCGGCGGAAATCGCCACCGATCCGCAGGGGCCGAATCTCAGCGATCCGATTCTGATTCTCAAACCGAGAAACCAGTGGAAGAGCGCTCGGACCAAAAAGGAGCTGGTTGAGAAGATGCGGGAGGCGCTTGATCAAATTCCCGGGATCTCCTACAGCATCTCTCAACCGATTGCGATGCGGGTCGATGAATTGATTTCGGGGATCAAATCCCAGGTTGCAATTAAGGTCTTCGGCGATGATCTGGACCTTCTAGAAGCGAAGGCCGAAGAGATCGCCCGGGTAATCTCCAAGGTTCGCGGAGTCGCCGATCTGCGGGTGGAGCAGACCGCCGGCCAGCCCTACATGACAATCGAGATTGACCGGAGGAAGATCGCGCGATACGGCATCAATGTCGCCGACATTCAGGAAATCATCGAGACCGCCATCGGCGGAAAGAAGGCGACGGAAGTTTTTGAAGGGGAGCGACGGTTTGGTCTGGTCGTGCGATTCCCGGAGGATAAGCGAAACAGCCTGGAGGCGATCAGCGCGATCCTCGTCAGCAGTCCGAGCGGCGCTCGGATTCCGCTGGCGGAGTTGACCAAACTCTCTATCGTGGACGGCCCGGCGCAGATCAGCCGCGAGAATAGCAAGCGGAGGATCGTCGTGGAATTCAATGTGGAGGGGAGAGATATCGGAAGCCTGGTTTCGGAAAGTCAGAGACTCATTCGCGAGAAGGTTAACCTGCCGGAGGGATATTACCTCGCCTGGGGCGGGGCGTTTGAGAATCAACAGCGGGCGATGAAACGGCTGATGATCATTGTCCCTCTTGTCATGGGTCTGATCTTTTTTCTGCTTTTTATGACCTTTAACTCTCTTCATCACGCCGCGCTCATTATCCTGAATCTTCCGTTCGCGTTGATCGGTGGAATTTTGGGGCTCCTCCTCTCCGGGTTTTATCTGTCGGTGCCGGCTTCCGTCGGATTTATTTCACTCTTCGGAGTCGCGGTCTTAAACGGGGTCGTCTTGGTCACCTATATGAATCAGCTTGCGGAAGAGGGGCTTCCGCTCCGGGAGGCGATCTTAAAAGGATGCGAGCGGCGGCTTCGCCCGGTGCTGATGACTGCCTCGGTCGCCATCCTGGGGCTGATTCCGATGCTCTTTGCAACAGGACCGGGTTCGGAGATTCAGAAGCCGCTGGCCACGGTCGTCATCGGCGGCCTGATCTCTTCGACCCTTTTAACTTTATTGGTCCTCCCAACCCTCTATGATTGGCTGGAAGGGCATCACGGGAGAAAAGAGGTGTCAAGCATTGAGGAGGAATCCCATCTCTGAGTTGTTCCGTATCGGATTGATTGAATAGGGATTTTTAAAATGCCGAAGAAAAACCCTCCTGCGGGCGGGTCTTTAGAGCGTGAGAAGAATCCGATGCCATGGCATGCCCTCGCTTCGGAGGAGGTGGCGGGGCACTTCGAAGTCGATCCTCATCTGGGGCTTAGTGAATCGGAGGCGTGCGAGCGCCTTGCCCGGTATGGACCCAATCGTCTCCTCGAAGAGCGGCGAGAGCCTCTCTGGGAGGTCCTTTTGGAAGAGATCCGCGAGCCGATGATCCTTCTTCTTCTCGCTACAGGCGTCCTCTACGCTCTCTGGGGCGGATTGACCGACGCGCTCACGATCTTTTTCGTAATCCTGGCCCTTGTCGGGGTAGAAATCTTCAACGAGCGGCGCGCGGAGAAGGCGATCGCCGCGTTGGGCAAACTGGCCGAACCGACGGCTTCCGTTTGCCGAGGGAGGAATCCCCTTGAAATTTCTTCTGAAGAGATCGTACCGGGGGATCTGATTCTCCTTCGGGCCGGGCAGCGGGTCCCGGCCGGTGCGCGCATCATCAGGGCCTTTGGCTTGGCGGCGGATGAATCGGCGCTGACGGGGGAGTCGGCTCCTGTGGAAAAAGAAGCCGATCTCCTCCTACCAGAAGCCACCCCCCTCGCAGAGCGTCGCAACCTTGTCTTTGCGGGGACGATGATCACACGCGGTCGGGGGACCGCCATCGCGGTGGCGACCGGGATAGCGGCCGAGCTGGGCCGCGTCGCCCGCATGACCCGAGCGGTAAAGCCTCTCCGCACCCCGCTTCAGCAGGCGATGAATGAGATGACCCGCTGGATGGTCTGGCTCGCCTTCGGGTTCAGCCTGGCCGTGCCGCTATTCGGATGGCTGCTGGCGGGACAATCTCTGAGACAGATGCTCTTGACCGGCCTCTCCCTGGTCTTCGCGACGATTCCGGAAGAGATGCCGATTATCATTTCGATGGTTCTGGCCCTCGGCGCTTATCGTCTCTCCAAACGGCGGGCCATCGTCCGGAAGCTGCGCGCGGTTGAAACGCTGGGGGCCGTCACCGTCATCGCCGCCGACAAGACCGGCACCCTGACGGAGAACCGGATGAAAGGTCAGCCGATTCCATCCGGAATCGATGCGCCGGAAAATATTGGAAGTGGGCGCGCTTTGCAACGATGTAATTGAAAAGGATAGGGCGCTGACCGGAGATCCCCTGGAGGTCGCCTTGGTCCAGGCGGCGCGCGAGGAGGAACTCGACTTGGGGGTCTTGCGCAGGACCCATGCCTTGCGAAACGAATTTACTTTCGATAACCACCGGAAGAGAATGTCGGTGGTCTGCGGTGAAAACGATGCCTTCTGGATCGGCGTCAAGGGAGCGCCGGAGGCGATCCTGGAGCGCTCCATTCATCAGGCGACGGAAGGAAGCGAGCGCCCTTTGACCGAGGCCGATCGGCAGGCCTTCCTGAACGCGGCGGCGAGGATGGCGGCCGCGGGACTGCGCGTCATCGGCTTCGCCGAGAAGAGGGAGGAGAGGATTCCGCTTTCCCAGGACGAAGCGGAATCCGGTCTTATCTTCATCGGCCTGGCGGGGCTGGCCGATCCTCCGCGGCTCGAGGCAAAGGGGGCGATCGAAGCCTGCCGGAGAGCCGGCATTCGCCTTGTGATGATGACCGGGGACCATCCCTTGACCGCGCGTGCCATCGCCGGTCAGGTCGGATTCGATGCCGATGCCCAACTCCTGACCGGACCGGAAATCGATTTACTTTCCGCCGACGAACTACGAGAGAAGATCGGCGAGGTCTCCCTCTACACGGGCATCAGCCCAGAGCACAAGCTTCGGATCGTGGAGGCCTTCCGCGAGCGAGGGGAGCGGGTGGCCGTCACCGGAGATGGAATCAACGATGCGCCGGCGCTCGCCGCCGCCAACATTGGAGTCGCCATGGGAGAGACCGGAACCGACGTCGCCCGAGAGGCGGCCGATGTTGTTTTGTCGGATGACAACTTCGCCACGATCGTTCATGCGATCGAGGAGGGGCGCACTCTCTTCGCCAACCTCAAGAAAGGGGTCCGCTATTATCTCGCCTGCAAAGTGGCCCTTATCTCGATCACCCTCGTCCCTGTCCTTCTGCGCGTTCCGGCCCCCTTCGCTCCGATCCAGATCATTCTGATGGAGCTCTTCATGGATCTGGCCGCGTCGGCAACCTTCGTGACGGAGCTGGCCGAGGCGAATCTGATGACGCTTCCACCCCGCGACCCCAAAGCCCCCTTTATGGATCGGGCGATGATTGGAAGTATCCTCATCCCGGCCGCGGGACTCTTCGCCGCCGTCTCCATCTGTTACCTCGCCTCCTGGTATGGAGGCGCTGAGACGGTTCGAGCCCAGACTGTTGCCTTCGTGACCTGGCTTCTAGGGCATCTCTTCCTGGCGCTCAACCTTCGGACCGAGCGGGAGCCGCTCCTGCGTTTGGGCCTCTTTACCAACCGGTCGATGAACGGATGGGTCGCTGCGACAGCCGCCTTCATCCTGATCACAACACTGGTCCCGGCAGCCCGCTTGGTCTTCAGGACGGCACCGCTCAGCGCAAGCGATTGGCTGCTGGCCATCGGCACGGCAGCAATAGGCACCTTTTGGATTGAGCTCTTTAAGTGGTTTGCAATGGGAAGGGATCGGGATGGAAAACAGAATCATTGAACTCCTCCAACCCCACCTCCAGCATTGGGGATATTATCTTATTCTGCTGATGACCTTTCTGGAGACCTCGGTCTTTCTCGGCTTGCTGGTACCCGGGGAGAGCGTGGTTGTGATCGCGGGACTTCTTGCGTCCCGCGGTCTCCTCGACCTGAAGGGGGTCATCGCCGCGGCCTCTCTCGGCGCCGTCCTGGGAGACAGCGTCGGATACCTCATCGGCGATCGGCTTGGAGAGAGATTCCTCCTCAAATACGGAAAATATTTTCTTATAAAAAAGGACGCGCAGGAGGAGGCGAAACAGTTCTTCCAACGCCATGGTGGCAAGGTTGTCTTCCTGGGGAGGTTCATGGCATGGCTGAGGGCTTTCGCCCCAGCCCTTGCAGGGATCTCCAAAATGTCCTATCCGTGGTTTCTGCTCTTTAACCTCTCCGGTGGAATCGCTTGGGCAGCTACCTTCTCTCTGATTGGGTACTTCGTCGGAAGCAGTTGGGAGGTAATCCGAAGATACTTCGGTCTTCTGGGTCTGCTGATCTTTATCCTCGGAGTCATGGCCTTTTATTTCTACTCTCTTCTCACCAAAGAGAAACGGCTTCTTCAAGAGAAGATCCGCTTGATTGATCGTGCCTTCTCCTCCCAAATGCCAAGGACATCAGATTTCATTAAAGGCCGTTTCCGGACCGGGCCGTGGTACGGATTGAATCTCACAATCGGATTGGTCTCCCTGCTCCTTGCGATCCTCTCTTTCGGGGAAATTGTCGATGCCCTAACCGATCAGGAAACACTTTTTTACCTCGACTTCCGGATACAAAGGATCGTGGAGAGGATCACAACCCCCTCTCTCACCAGATGGATGGTGGATATCACCAATTATGGAGGAATCTATCTGACCGCAGGTGTCGCCCTCTTTCTTTTCATCTTTCTTCTAAAAAGAAGGAATGGATGGGATCTGCTTTCTTTGTTTCTCGCAGCCGGAGTCGGTGGTGTGATTCTGGGCCTTATGAAATTGCTTTTCCATAGATCACGTCCCATCCCGCAGGAAATCAATACGAAAGGATTTGGTTTCCCGAGTGGACACGCCTTTATGGCGATAACGGTATACGGATTTCTCGTTTATATCACCTGGAAGGAAGCGAAAAACACCGCCATCAGACTGACCGTGACCGCTTTCGCCTTTCTCGTGATACTCCTGGTTGGATTCAGCCGGATTTATCTCAATGTGCATTGGCTCACCGATGTGCTCGGGGGCTATGCGGCAGGGGCCACAATGCTGATTATCGCTATCCTGATAATCAATACGTTGAAATCTGCTATATGATCGAGACGACCGCCACTTTAAACCGAAAGCACAGTGGCGGCCCGGCATAACCTGGGAAGAGCTGATCACGTAGTCCGTTATCCGGCATTGCTATCCCATCCCTCATCGCATTCAATTCCAGACCGAAGATCGATTTTCCCTGTGCAGGGTTTATATTGACTTTACCGAAATATTGAGGTATTTTTAAGGATGTTCAGAAGTACTATGGAAAGACTTCTAAAAGGTAAATACTTGAATGAAAGCAAAACTGACCGAGGACATCATTCCCGTAACCGATTTTCGCACCAATGCAGCCGAGCTGCTCGAGAAGATCAAAAAAACCCGTCGCCCGTTGATCCTTACTCAGCGGGGCCGGTCCGCCGCAGTCGTCGAGGATATGAGGGAGTATGAGGATCGACTCGAGCGCTTGGAACTGCTGGAAGCGATCGTCCGTGGGCTTCAAGCGGCCGAGCGAGGCGAAGTGGTCTCGCACGAGGATGCGATGCGGCGACTGGATTCGCTGCTAAATGGCTAAGCGGCCTCACGCCATTGCCTGGACGAATCCTGCACTTCAGAACTTATTGGAAATTGCGCAATATATCCAAGCCGACAATCCTGCCGCTGCCAGAAAGCTCGTCAAGCAGATCAAAACAAAGGTGTCCCGCCTGGCTCGGTTTCCGAACTCAGGCCGCTTCGTGCCGGAATTTCCGTCCTCGGGTCTCCGCGAGTTGATCGTAGAGAACTACCGTATCATTTACAGGATCCTACCCGGAAAATCAACGGTCCAGATCCTTACCGTACGGCACGGTGCAAGGTCCTTTACTCTCCCGAAGCCCTTACCCGTTGAAAGAGCGCGTCCTGACGATGATAAATAAAGCATCGGATTTATCCCGACACCTGATTTCGTCGCTTCCGCTTAACACTCACGGATTTATTTAGAAAAATCCGATCCCCCTAAATTGGGATTTCAAAGGCACCCCAAGGATATTTTCTCTGGGAGCAGAACTCTCGTCAAAGCTGAAAGATCCCTCCTATGGCGCTCTGTCCGGGAGATGGATCGCGATGTCTTCAATATTTCGGCAAGGGTTCCGCACATTTTTTATTGCATATCCTTATATGGAATTGTAGAATAACCCCACTTAGATTCCTTCACAGATTGCTTATCCCAAGCATCAGCGGCTTAATCGATGCCTTCTCTGAATCCAGGGAGAAATGTGTGCTCCAACAGCATCTGCACAAACCGGTTCGGAATGAGATGGACCATCCTCTAAACGCGGATGAGACGCTTCTTCATTATTTCGGCCAGCGGGCCTATCAAATCGTGATAACAGCAATCAGGCAGACCAAAGGAGGCACATGCGGGTCGATCGGCCGCTACTATTTGCAGGCCCTCCCCTATTTAGAGGGCATCGATTGGATGATCCGCTACGGCGAAATTGATCCCAGGACGAGGGAACAGGCGAAGGTAGGAATGAGCGGGTTTATCAAAATCCTGGAGCAATTCGACCGGGATCACGGCTTTGAAGATCGGATCGTTCATCTTCAATAGAACAAAATGAGAGGACATATGGGTCTAACGAAAGAGCGAATGCTGATGGGATTCGTGGTCGTTCAAGCAGTTGTCATTCTATTTCTTATTCATAAGACGATCTCGCTTCGGAATGAAAACCCCTCTCTCCGGACAGCGGGTGAATATTTCAAGAAAGCGTATGAAGAAATTTCCGATGAGGGGGATGCCTCCATTCGGTCCCTTCTCGATGAAAGGGAGAGTCTACTCCGCGAACTCTCCGTCACGAAGGAGGTTGCAAGGGAATACGGAATCAAATTGGCTGGTTCTCGACCTTGATCCAGGCAGGAAATCGCTCGTATGTTGTACCGGAGTCTCGATGTATTCCGATGAAACAGAAGGCCCACTCGCGCGATTGGAATTGACCAAGGCGCACCTTATTTCACTTGTCCAATCAGGCTTCAGAAACGATTCCTCAGGAGAGAGTAGGATCTTCGATGAGGATTATCAGTCGATCCTCACCTGCATTTCAGAGATCGAGGGTTTGCTTGAGACTGCACCGATCGATTCAGAAAAGAGAGAATTGGGCCGGACTGCTCTCAGGAGCGTCAAAGAGATTCTTCTAAATGCTAGACCTGTTCATGGACAATCTACTGGATGAACCCTGGCTGGGTATGGCTTTCGTTAAAATTCCCCTCTGTTAAATCCATTTTTATTCGCCTTCCATAATGATCCCCACCGGAATTATCTTCAGTCTTATCTTACCCCCTACATAACGCTTCATTCTTCCCCTCCTCCGCTCACCCGTGCACTCTGAAACGTTTAGAAATTCCCGATGACTCCACAAAGGGGAGCACCAAGATGAAGTGGCGGCTAAAAAGGTCCGAGTCGCTGAAGAGGAAGCCGATGCTTCCAGACTAGATGCGGCAGCAATCATCATGCACTATCTTCCTCCAGCCACCCTGAGTTTGCCTACGGTCGGCGAGGAGTGCTTCGAGCGAATGCTGTATGGCGGGCCAGTCCTGAAGCTTGGAGATCGTCACATGAGCGCTCAAAGCATATTTGCCCGAAGTAAGTGTCCAGACGTGCAGGTTGTGCACCTCGTCGACTCCTTCAACGGAGACCATCGCCTTTCCAACTTCTCCTAAATCGATATGTTCAGGAGCCGCCTCCATGAGAATATTGACCGCCTGTTTGAGCAGGCTCCAGGTACGGGGGAGGATGAACAGACCGATCCCGACACTGATGATCGGATCGGCCAGGTACCAGCCGGTGGTGAGCATCACGATCGCAGCGATGATGACTCCGATTGAGCTGAGCATGTCGCTGAGGACCTCCAGGTAAGCCCCTTTCAGATTCAGGCTCTCTTTGGAGCCGGCGTGCAGGAGGCGCATGCCGATGAGATTGACAATCAGCCCCACGACCGCCACCGCCATCATCGGAAGCGCCAAAATGGGAGGAGGGGCGATCAAGCGCTGGTAGGCTTCATACAGAATATAAAATGAAATGAAGATCAGGATGACGGCGTTGACCAGCGCGGACAAGATCTCGATACGATAATAGCCGTAGCTCTTCTGAGGTGTCGGAGGGCATTCGGCGAACCACATGGCAAACAGCGCGATCGCCAGCCCCCCACGTCGGTCAGCAGATGGCCCGCATCGGCTAACAAGGCGAGGCTGAGGGTCCAAGGGCCGCCGATGACTTCTACCGCCAAATAACCGAAGGTCATGAAAAAGACGATAAGCATCCGCCTTCGATAGGCGGGTCGCCCGCTGATGCCGGTCTCAGCTCTTGTTGACATCACTCTCTCCTTATTTTCCCCTTTCCCCCGATCCATCGGAAGAGATAGAGGAGAATGAGGCCCCAGACAATGAAGAGAAACGCTCCTCCGAACGGAATGAAAAAAAATCTCTCGACCAGGCGGAACGCCTCGCTTCTGCCGTAGAAAGGGAGAGCAAAGACCATCGTCAGCCACCCGAACGGGTAGAGGAGGCCAAGGCAGATCAGGCCAAGCAGCATCCTTTCGGCCTTGGGGGAAAGGGCCATGTTGGTGACGATCAGACCGAGGACGAAGACGACCAGCGCCAGCCCGTGGGCATGAAGGTGGAAGGTGTGAACCCTCGCCAGCGCCTCTGTTTCGACATTCTCCAGAACGGTCCGGTCGATGTCGCCGACGCCGGTGAGACCATGGACCTGGAGACGCTCCCGCGCGGCCCCGCCGATCGCCTTTTTAATCGGTTGCGGGTAGCCTCCCAGCAGCGCCCCCGCCAGCTCCCCGAAACCGAAGAGGAGGAGGCAGAAAAATACAACCCAAGCGGGGGGCAGCCTGACCATTTTTCCCTCCGTTCTCATTATCGCACAAACTGCCCTGATCCGTCCCTCGCTGGCGTCATCGAGGGAAGATCGAGGTGAAATGCGGTTTGCACTCCTGTGACCAACTCTTTCTGAAGCGCCGCGAATTCATCGAACTTTCCATCTTCCAGGCGGTAGAGCATCCGGTCGAGCAGACGGTCCAGCCGCTGCTCCTCGACTGGATTTTTTGAGGCGAGGGCCGGTTCCAAAAGGTAGGAGAAATAATTTCTCCCCAGCCAGAAGATCGTCTCCTGGGCCTCCTGGTTGGCGGTCTTTTTGTCGAAGGTCGATCGAAGGGCCTCGAACTTCTCCAGCATCAGAAGAAAGGCAATCTCCTGAATCGCCTTTTGAAGAGCTGGGGCATCCTCTTTCTTCAGGGCTTCTTCCAGAGAAACCTTCAGCCGGGTTCCGAACCGCAGGTCGATCTGATCGGCCGTGTTCTTGAGCCCCGTCCCCTGCATCGACATCCCCATCCCCATGTCATGCGAGAAGTCCTCATAGACCGCGCGGATCTCCCGGATCGATTCCTTCTCCTTTCCGTTCTCTATCAGGAGAAGCACCCGCTTCATGTGGATCATTAAGGGGGTGACCTCCCCCACCACCTCGTGGGCCGAGAGATCTGTCGAGAGGAGACCGGCCAGGATCGCCGCCAATAACAGGATTTTCACTTTATGAATCTGAATCATGTCGAATTCCTCCGTTCAATTAAAAAGTTTGGAGACGCCGAACCGGACCCCGATGTCGGGGGAGCGATCGGTGAGCCCGATGGGAACCGCCAGCTTGAAGGCGAGGTTCTGGAGCGCAAAGAAGGTCTCGGTCTGAATCACCCCTATCACCTCCGGCGCCAGGGTCAGCTGCGTCCCACCCGAAGAACGGGTGAGGCCGTTTAATTCGGCCAAAACAATCAGCCGGTCCGGAATCACGCGGTACATCGGAGCGATATTGTAAGACCAGGTCGCCCAGTTGACGACCTCCTCCCCCTCGTTTTCGGTTTCAAGCTCGTAGCCCCCATTGAGATGGACCACCCATCGAGGATGGAGGTTTTTTGAGAGGATAAGAACCCCCTTGAGGGCATGCGCATTCCCTGCCAGCCCGACCGAGGGGGAGAACTCCGCCTCGAACGCGGCATCCGGCAGCTGCCCCGTCTCATCCAGAAACCGGTGCTTGACCCCGACTCCGATCTCCTCGATTCCGTTTTCTCTCGGAGCGCCTGTGGCTTCCTGACGAAGCACGATCTCCCCCTCCAGATTGAGCTGCGTTCTCTCCCCTAGGCCGATCTCGAACTCGATGGGCAAAAGCGCTGTGCTGCTCGTGCCGCCGTCCGCTTTCCTTGCATACTCATAATTGAGCTGCCCGAACATCCTCCCGCGGGGGGGCGTCGCCGCAATCTCTGTCCCGAGCGGCTCCAGAATATGTGCCGCCAACGCTTCCCTGGCCAGTGCAATCGATAACGTCAGAAGATAAAGAACAATCGCCGTCCTCTTCATCAAGATTCCTCCGGTTGTGATCGTTATGTCCGTTGGACGCAGCGATGCAGAAGCTTCCTACACGCAATGCCGACGGAACGGTTCAATCGCTATCAACCGAGGAAGAGGGAGGAGGACGGATATGAAAGGAAAAAACGGGAGGCCGGCTGAAGAAATGCCGGGTTAAAACAACCAGCGTTTCAGGAGAAGGATAGAAACGCTCGGTCGGATCTTTCTCCACTGAATCGACAAAAGTGGAGGCGCTGCACATCCAGGCACAGATGGAGCTGGCATGCCGGGCGGCATGATCGGCGCTCTCCTCATGGTTCAGGGAATGCCCTTCCGCCCGGATCGTCATCAATCCGATAGAGAGAAGAAAAAGGAGGGCAAGGCAGAGGGCCGTTTGTTTGAATTCCCTTCGTCTCATCGCGACTATCCCCTCAGCCATCCCGGAGGCGCACCGGCCTTGCGCGCCTCTTCCGGCAGGACTTTCATTCAACATCCGCTCCCTTCCCGGACCTGCCCCTTGTAGGTTTCCATCTCCCGCAGAATTTCCCGCTTCTCCCGCTCCCGCGCCCGGAGCGAGGGGTTCATCGGGATCGTGTTCAACCGCTCCCCCGCGCGGGCGAGCTGTTGCGCTGCCTTATTTTTCCTCTCTCTCCACTTTCCCGCTCGTTTCCGCCACCATTCCCGGGTGCGGCCTCGGAAATCGACTTCCTCCGGATGTTTGATCGGTCGCTCTAGTCGGTTTGTGAGGGAGGGGGCGTTGTTCCCCGGTCTCTCGTCCTCTTTGGGCAAGATGATCTCCTTGGCGCGGTCGCGGTATTTCTCTGGAACATTTTTCAGGTCATTGTCATGTTGACGGCCCCTTCTTCATCTTCCCACTGATAAAATCGGGCCAGCGCAGGCGATCCCCTGTTGAGTGCCGGTGACGAGGAAACAACTCGCCGATCCGAATCTCGCGGGAGCGACCTTCGCGGTAAGCATCACAATCAGACCGACGAGCAGAATAACGTTCCATAGAACTATCCGACGCATGAGGACTCCTTTTCAGTAATTCCAGATCGCGTCGAGTAAGACACAGCCGAGCATGATCGCACAGCCGGTCTTTACATAATCGGCGTTCCGGAATGGATGTGGTTTGAGGAAATAATTAGGCGTGCAAAAACGGAGGAGGTCGGATGACGTCCGCGCAAAGCAGTTGTATTCCGGAAAAGACCGCCATTCGGGTAATCGGCTGCTCACAAGAAAGAGTTGATTTCCGGTCGAACGCCTGCTCCGGCGTATGGCTGAAGCTCGAAGCCGCGCACATCCAGGTGCAGATGAAGGAGGCATGCTGCTTGGCATGGTTTTCATGCGCCTCATGGTCGAGGGCATGTCCCTCGGCCCGGACCATGATGAAGCCGGTCGAGAAAAGATAAACCAGCGTGAAGAGAACGGTAGTACGTTTAATCCACGCGTTAGAAAAGGTGATCAAGTTTATACCCTTGTCTCAGAGCAAAACCGAAGCGATTCCAGAAACATCATTAAAATACTTCACTTCACTCAGCATGACATAATGGGAAAAAAGATCATTCAGATCTTAAGACAGTGGTGTCCCAACGTTTTGACCATCGGGGCTTTAAAACCCTTGATTAGCAATGGTGCTATAGTTTCCAGATTTGGTCTCGATTTCAACTTGATTCAGAAAATCGCTTCCATAGAAAACAATGACTTACGTTCGAAAAACGTCGAATTTTAGAAACGTTGGGACACTACTGATCTTAAGACTAAAAATACTTAGAGAGGAGGCGCTCGGCTGTGGAGTCTGAGCAGGGCGGGTTGCAGGACAAACGGCTTCCTAAGGGAAACGAGCATCCCAATAAGGAGCAAGAAGAAGATCAAGGGAAGGGTTTTGGGCTGATTGGCGACGTTGCTCGTGCAGGCGAGGAGACAGAAGGGAGTATGTAAAACCGTTCTGCCATGATGGTGGTGATGGGTCTGACCTGTTGGCGGATCAAAGGAGCAAAGGGTTCCAAGGATCAAGGCCGTTAAATAACATACCACGAGGAAGAGGAAGACCATCTTTTTAGAAATAAGATGAAACATGCTCCCATTAATACTGCTATTGTACTTTGTTGTCAAGGTAAAATGAAAAAGGGGGTCGACCTTGGTAGGATGTGGCCATCACAAACTCATCCAACCGTACGAGAAGGACTCCCATGCATTACGTTGGTATAGATTACCATAAGAAGTACAGCCACATCACAATCGTGAATCCAGAGGGTAAGGTAATGCGATCGCGACGCTTGGCGAATGATCCAAAAGCCTTTGAGGCCGCCTTTTAGGAAATCGGTGGACCCCACCATGCGGTGCTGGAAGCCCAGGTAGCCTCGGTGACCCTGGCCCATCCGCTGAAGGTGCGTGCGATTGCGGAGGCAAAGGTGAAGACCGATCGAATCGATTCCGAAATCCTGGCCCAACTTCTGCGTGCAGACCTGATTCCGGCCGCTTATATCCCGGGAAAAGAAACCCGCGCCTCTAAAGAGATGATCCGGCAGAGGGTCTTTCTGGTACGCACGCGCACCCGCCTCAAAAATCGTATTCACGTGCTTCTGGATCGGCTGCATGTTCCGCTCCCCGTGGTCAGCGACCTCTTCGGGAAAAAGGGTGTCAGCTACCTCAAGCAGCTGAAGCTTGCTGGGGTGGATCAGGAGTTGTTGCGGGAGGACTTGGAGCTTCTGGAGGCGCTTAATCAATTGATCAAGGAGGCAGAAGGGGAAATCAACCGTCTGCTCTCTTCGGATGCGCGGGTGCAGCTGCTTGCAACGGTTCCAGGTCTGGGGGCCCATCCTGGCCGCGGTGGTGGCCCTCGAGATCGACGATATTGAGCGCTTTCCTCATTCGGCGAAGCTTGCGGCCTACGCCGGTTTGGTTCCCTCGACCTATTCTTCGGGAGGCAAAACCTATCATGGGCATTTGTTGCGGATGACCAATAAGTGGTTGAAATGGGCCCTGGTGGAAGCCGTCTGGACGTCGATCCGACACTCGGCCTACTGCCGTCTTTTCTTTGACGATCGCAAACGTCGTAAGGGCCCGAACACGGCCATTGTTGCCCTGGCCCGGCGCTTGAGTGAGATCGTCTGGCATGTGTTGAAGGAAAAACGGGTTTATGAGGAAAGACCTTGTCGACCCCAAATGGGTCTTCCTCACAAAAAGGTTGCCCCCGCTACTCTCACAAAAAACTAGCCTTCGGGGCTCTTGTCCAGGATAGAGAGCGGGGGATCGGACAGTTACAGTGTGTGACGGAAGGTCACGAAGAAAAGGACAGTTTATAGGACGATTTGACTTCATTGTCAAGACTTTTTTGTACGTTCTGTCAAGCCAAAGTAGAAATGTCCTAATCCTACCAAGATAGAAATGTCCGGTTTTAGGATAACGAAGCGCAGGGCTCTTTTTTTCTTTCGCAGCCAGGGATGTTTTTTCCAAGGATGCTGCGGTGATGGTTTGGTCCTGGGCCTCTGCGAGGGTGATTTCGGTGTTTCGTGGGCCCTCAGCGGCCGGGTGGTAATCTGCCGATACCGAAGCCGCCGCTCCTGATGGGTGATCCGCATCGATCCGTCCAGCCGCTCTTCGACGGTCACCCGTTGCGCCCGAAGGTTATCTTCAATCTGATAGAGCTTTCGGTCATGGCCACGGTAAAGTCACGGCGCAATGTATGCTCTGTCTTGATGCATAAGATTTGATCTAGAACCCGAAGATCCGGACGGGGCCGGTGCAGATTGGCCTCTTGAGCCGGTTTGACCGAAAACCGCCGGTTGTAGATCGGCAGATACTCCAAAAGAAATCGGTTCGCCGCCTCGATGCTTGAGATCCCGGCCAGGCGCATCTCTTTCACTAGACGGTCTTGGAAGGTCTTAAAGTGCAAGTACTACGATTTAATCTGACAATATGGTAAGGTCTTTGGATCTCATCCCGAGAGTGGGAGAAAGGAGTCAAGGACATGAGTAAGGATCAAAAGATCATCAAGACGAAGGTGGGATTACTGGAGCTGGCCAAGCAGTTAGGGAATGTCTCACAGGCCTGTAAG
>NZ_VTOW01000007.1 GCF_012184425.1 Candidatus Manganitrophus noduliformans | reverse complement strand
CATTCATCGACAGTCTGCCTCTGGCCAAGGAGAAGATGCTCGTCGCATAAGACGATCTGACAATCAGGAGAAACCAAACATCCAGGAACCCCAACATAAAATGTCAGATCAAATCTTGGTTTTTACACCTAATTCTTGGAGCCATTGTAGGGGCAATCGGAGGAATCTTTACCTACCTGGTCTTCCTATTACTACCCGATCTCTCCGCAACACAACGTAATTTGGTTATCCCACTCTGCACGTTGATGGGTATTATCAGCGCACTCTTCCACAGCTATCGAAGATTATATAAATGAATATCTTGTGCAAGCAAAAATGATAATCGTAGTCAACGAGGCGCGAAAGGTCTTATTAATTTTCAATCTCCTTCTTTCCTAATCAGCGAAGCATCTTTATCTTGTTTTTCAGTTCTCCAAACCCCAACCTTAATCACATATTCTCTTTTTCATATAAACAATTCCTTCCAAATTAAATCCTCGGTATCAAGAGGGTCTATCAGAAGAATCGATTCTACCAATTTTTCTAGCGACATGAAAACCCTCGAAACTCTCCCTTCGCACGTTTATTTTCGTTCGGGTTAAGTAAATTCTAAAAAAAGGCGTGATTACCGCTCATGAATGTGAGGCCCTGAGGAGGAGATCCCAGGGCCTCTTTCTTTTTGTCCGAAACGAATCGCTCAGAGCAAAACAAAATAGGAGCCGATTCATGCCTCATCATGATGAGAGGAAACTTCCTGCGATGGTCCCATCGGAGGCGGAAGCCCTCAGGGGCAAGAGAAATGATGAGAATCTGAACGTTTCTCCGATAAAACCGGATTATTTGGAGGTTGAATGCACTGGGTCAAGTTGAAACAGATCAAAACAAGGCGCCCCCGCTGGGCAAAGCCGGTGGCTTCTAAAGAAGAGATCTATGCGATGCTCAAAAGATATTATCGTTTTCATGACCGCGAAGAGGCATTGATCATCTGCCTCGATATGAAGAATGTTCCGACGCATATTCATTCTCTGGCGGTGGGTAGCATCAGCCTATGCATTATTCATCCGAGGGAAGTGTTTAAGGTCGCGCTCTTATCGAACGCCGCTCAGATGATCTTGGTCCACAACCATCCTTCCGGAGATCCCACTCCTTCCAAGGAAGACTGGGACATAACGGAACGACTCCGGAGGGCTGGAGAGATAATGGGTGTCGGTCTTCTCGACTCTCTGATCATCGGGGAGGGAGAGGTTCGGTCGATCCTCAAGACGGGAAGGCCATGACCGGAAAGGACAACCATCTTCAGGGCCCATGGCCGCTCTTACGATTGGCGCCCTCATATTGAGAAATTTGTCGGAGATTGAAATATGAAACTTGAAATCTTAAACCGGATTCATCCGCTCGTTGAGGAAGCCTGGACGAAAGGATTTCGGATCTTCATCGACGAGGACAAAATTGTCGTGAGAGACCTGGTCGGCCCGGGTGCCGAGGGAAGCGCGGTCAGACAGCGTGAGGCGGACGATCTCGGCCGAAGAATTGATCAAAATAAAGAGGAGGTGTGGGCCTATCTTCAGAGTCTGGAGAGCGTCCAGGTAAAAATCGAAAGCAAAGTCTTAGGAGAATCCGTCTGGATCGTCGGATC
Source organism: Candidatus Manganitrophus noduliformans (assembly GCF_012184425.1). Classification (NCBI taxonomy): domain Bacteria; kingdom Pseudomonadati; phylum Nitrospirota; class Nitrospiria; order Candidatus Troglogloeales; family Candidatus Manganitrophaceae; genus Candidatus Manganitrophus; species Candidatus Manganitrophus noduliformans. The sequence continues at coordinate 104,573 of NZ_VTOW01000007.1, read as the reverse complement.
CGAGACGGTGCTGAAGCGCCTTCCCCAAAATCAGGTGGCGTATCTCCCGGAGGAGATCTACAAGATCAAACAGGCCAATTGGTCCGCTGAGACCATCCGGAAGATACACCAAGTGAAGAAGTTCTTTGGAGGATCCATTCTAAAGTAGCTGGAAGTCATCGACTTTCCTGATCGAGGCCCTGTGGATTATTCACAGGGCCTCTTTTTTTAACCGAAGAGGAGATCTGATGAAGATTAAATTCAAACAGTACCTACAGGCCGGCTACCCGGCGCTATACGTTCACACCCTGGAGCCGGATCGCGCGGAGAAGGAGTTGGCCGCTGAGGCGAAAGAGGTCGATTGCAGATGCTACTCCTGGGACCTGATCCGAGGCGTTCGCCCGTTGAATGGCGCCGAGTTGAATGAGCAGGTCCCGCGCGACGCGGTCTCCACGTTAGAGTGGCTGGCAAGAGGCAATGAAAATAAAGTTCTCTTCGCCTGGAATTTCCATCAATCCCTTGCCGTCATGAACGTGATCCAGGCGATACAAAACAATTTGGACAACTGGAAATCGGGTGGGAAGACACTCGTGTCGCTCTCCTCGCGTCTGCAGATCCCCCTGGAGCTGGATCGAACCTTTACGGTTTTGGATTTTGATCTGCCCGACCGCGAACGGCTCTCTTCGATCCTCTCCGACGTCGCCGAATCCGCGAAACTGCCGATGCCAAACGACACCGGGGCACTCTTGGATGCGGCCTCCGGCCTTACAAATTTTGAGGCGGAGAACGCATTCGCCCTCTCCGCGATCCACCCTCAGCCGTTTTCCTGGGAGGTGGTCAGCTCCCAGAAAGCGCAGATGGTCAAGAAAAACGCCTGTATCGAGATCTTTTACGGCAAGGAGGGATTCGACACGATCGGGGGGCTGGAGAATCTCAAAGCGTTTTCCCTCAAAATCGGCCTCTCTCCGCTGGCGCGCGGCATTCTCCTGCTCGGTCTGCAAGGATGCGGGAAGAGCCATTTCGCGAAAGCGCTCGGTGCGCAGCTTGGGATTCCGACCTTGGCGCTCGATTTCGGGAAGGTTTTTACCTCCCTGGTCGGAGAGTCCGAGGAGCGGATGCGCCGAGCCCTTGCGGTCGCGGATGCCATGGCTCCCTGCGTGCTCTTTATCGATGAATTAGATAAAGGACTCGCGGGCGCCGACGGAGCGGTTCTCGACGGCGGGGTCAGCAAACATCTTCTCGGGACGTTTCTGACCTGGCTGAATGACGTGCGACATGAAGCTGTCTAAATAATTGTTTTGCTTCACAGATCTTGTGATGACAAAACCTGTTGTTTCGTCAACAGTAGCCTACTGACACATGCGAAAGTGGCAACGCTTTGGTATGAAGCTGTCAGGACAACGTAATCCTGTCAGAAGACATCTTTTTCGCCGTGAGGTGAAAATGATTACTGCAAGCATTATGCGGTTGGGATGCCAGGCTGGATGGTATGACTAACAGATGTGAACTGCCAATAAACACCGTGAGCCAGAATAAGCCAAAAATGCTGACAGGCTTTGCCAAAAAGGCACATAGCAGGAGAACCTTGTGTCATTTAAGGTTCCACGAACGCCATGCTATCGGTGAAGAGGCAGAGTCTAACCCGTCCCTGTTATTTAGATAGAACATGGTAAGCCCGTATTTCTCCCTCCAAGGGAAAGTAAACCGCAAGGTCTACCGATAGAGATGCGGGTAGAGGAATGTGGAAAAAGCAAAAGCCGTTTGGTAATAGAACGGATAGGGATTGAATCGAAGAGATAACATTATCCCACGTGAAAACGGGCAGACTTCCACTAGGTCTTTCTTTACAAGATCGTTTGTAGAACCTCACAAAGGAGGAAAAGCAAATGAACGTTAAAACAACGTGTGCATCCTCCCACAAGGAGGTACATTGGCATCAAATTAACTGGCGACAATGTCACCAACAAGTGAAGAGGCTGCAAGCCCGTATTGTAAAGGCGACGCAGGAAGGCAGGCATGGCAAAGTAAAATCCTTGCAATGGTTGCTCTCCCATTCATTTTCAGCCAAAGCATTGGCTGTTAAACGAGTGACTGAAAATCGAGGAAAGAATACACCTGGTATTGACCAAGAAACATGGTCAACACCGGACGCCAAATCGCAAGCCGTATTGTCACTTAAAAGACGCGGATACAAACCGCTTCCATTAAGACGGGTATACATTCCCAAAAACAACGGTAAGAGAAGACCGCTTGGGATTCCAACGATAAAGGACAGAGCCATGCAAGCCCTCTATCTGCTAACTCTGGAACCAGTGGCGGAAACTACAGGCGATATGAACTCTTATGGATTTCGGCCTGAAAGATGCACAACGGACGCCGTCGCACAATGTTTCATTACCTTGGGTAAAGCGGTATCCCCACAATGGATCTTAGAAGGCGATATCAAAGGTTGTTTTGACAATATCAGTCATGAATGGTTATTAACCAATGCTCCATTAGATAAGGTTATTCTCCAATCATGGCTTAAGGCTGGATTTATTGACAAACAAATCCTTTATCCAACGGAGGCGGGTACGCCCCAAGGTGGAATTATTTCGCCCACGTTGGCCAATATCACACTCGATGGTTTGGAAAAGGTTCTGATGAAAAAGTTTCCCAGATGGACCCGGACCAAACCAAAAGTGAATATGATTCGATATGCTGATGATTTCATTATCACGGGAAATTCGAAAGAATTACTTGAAAATGAAATCAAACCACTGGTTGAAGAATTTTTAAAAACCAGGGGGTTGGAAATCTCTCGGGAGAAAACCAAAGTAACGCATATTGAAGAAGGATTTGATTTTCTTGGATGGAATGTACGTAAGTACAACGGCAAACTCTTAATTAAGCCGTCTAAAAAGAATGTAAAAACATTCTTAGATAAAGTCCGGAAAATAACAAAGGGGAATAAAACGGCAACCCAGGTTGGACTGATTAATGTGCTTAATCCAGTCATTCGAGGTTGGGCGAACTATCATAAAAGCCAAGTTGCCAAAGAAACCTTTTCGTCAGTAGATCACAGGATTTGGCAAGTATTATGGCAATGGGCAAAGCGCAGACATCCAAGCAAAGGAAGACGCTGGATTAAAGAGAAATACTTTAAGAAGGTGGAAACCAGAAACTGGGTGTTTAGATCCGAAACAGGCAACGCGTTGTCCGACGGAACACCAGAGATGGTAACGCTTGTAAAGGCCAGCGATACACCGATCAAGCGTCACATCAAAATCCAGGCAGATGCGAATCCTTTTGATCCAAAATGGGAACAGTATTTTGAACACCGTAAACTACTCAAAATGTTGGACTCATTTCAGGAAAACAAAAGGCTACAAAAGCTTTGGATGGACCAAAAAGGAATCTGTCCGATTTGTCTAGAGATGATAAGAGAGGAAACCCGGTGGCACGTCCACCATATCCTTTGGAAATCTCAAGGCGGAGATGATCGAAAATCCAATTTGGTCATGGTGCATCCAAATTGTCATAGGCAGATTCACAACCAAAGATTGAAAGTTGCGAAACCGGTTTCCGTGCCATAAAACGGAAATTTAAGAAAGGCTTGAGCCGTATGAGGGGAAACTCTCATGTCCGGTTCTTAGGGGAGAGAGGAGCAGCAATGCTCCTCTCTTACCCGACCGAACCAGCAGGGTCTTTGTCATCGCGACGTCAAACAAGATCGATCAGTTTCCTCCCGAGCTGTTAAGAGCGGAGCGCTGGGATGCGATCTTCTTTGTCGATCTTCCGACGCCGACGGAAAGAGAAGCCATTCTGAGGATCTACACCGAGCAGTACGGAATCACCGATGCGGAAATCCCGGAGCTTCATGCCTGGAGTGGGGCCGAAATCAAATCGCTCTGTAGAATCGCATCCATTACGACGAGCTCTCTGAAAGAAGCGATGAAATATATTATTCCGCTCTCGAAGAGCATGGGGGAGAAACTGTCCACGATCCGGGATTGGGCGAGAAACCGGACCATCCCCGCATCACTTGCCGCGGAGGAGGGGGAGAAGAGCCAACGACGCTTGCGCGGTGGAGTATCCGGCGGAAGCCAGAATTAGAGCGAAACCAAACAAAGGGAGGAGATCGCCATGTCACATGTAACGCAAATCGGAGTCGAGATCAAAGATCTGAACATTCTCAAAGCCGCCTGCGAGCGGCTGGGTTTCACGTTTGCGGAAGGACAGACCACGTACGCCTGGTATGGCCGGTCTGTCGGAGACGCCCCCCTACCCGAGGGCGTGACGATCGAGGCGTTGGGCCATTGTGAGCATGCCATCGTCGTTCCGGGAGCGACCTATGAGGTCGGCGTGGTCGCGGACAAGAAAGGTGGCTATCGGCTGCTCTGGGATAGCTGGCAGAAGGGAGGGTTGGAGGAGCGCCTCGGCCCAGGGGCGGGGCTTCTGAAGCAAGCCTACGCGCTGGAAGCGGCCAGAGAAGCGGCGATCTCGAAAGGCTACTCGGTATGCGAGATTCCACAGCAGAACGGAGCCATCACACTTCAGATTTCAGTCGGAGGTTGATCATGAAGCAGATCCTCGCAACGTTCGGACCGGATGGCGAGATCAGAATCGAGGCAGCCGGATTCACAGGGTCGGACTGCCTTGAGGCGACGCGGTTTCTGGAAGAAGCGCTCGGCAGAGTCGACGCGCAGTCCCTGACGACCGACTACTACCAAACAAGTAACGAAGGCCGTCTGCAACAGGGACAATAGGAAGCGGGCTTCTTAACCGTTCATCAGGAGCACACCCACATGGCGCAAGAGAATATTTTCGAGCAAGGATGTCTAATCCAATTGAACGTCAGTATTTGGGGAGGGAGGATCAAGCTTCCCTCAGCCAGACTGAACGTCGATGCGGATCCAGCCCTCATCAAGGCGATCAAATATCTGATCGACCGGGATTGTCTTAAACCGATGGAAAAGGAACGGAATGCGGCGCGGAGCTACGTTTATGGGAAGACGCTGCCCTTTCCGATTCCCGGCGTCCATTTCATCCCGAAAGATTTGATCCGGCCTGTGGATCAGACGTTGCCGGAGTTTCAGGCGAGATTCAACGAGAAGGTCTCCTATTTTGTGAACAATTTCGAGATTTTCATCCAGTCGGCGCAGCTGCGGCTCAATCAATTGTTCGATCCCTCCGAATACCCGACCGATATACGATCGAAGTTCTCCTTCTCATGGCGGTTTCTGGTGGTCGACTCCCCCGGGCGAAGCGGCATTCTCACGCCGGAGATTTATGCGCGCGAGCAAGAGAAGTTTCAGAGGACGATTGATGAGTTCAACGAGCTGGCCATGGTCACGCTTCGCACCCGCTTTTCCGAAATGATCGACCACGCCGTAGAACGCCTCTCCGGTGAAAAGAAGGTCTTCCGGGATACGCTCATCGGCAATATTCGGCAGTTTCTGGACGATTTCAGACAATTAAACATCCGAAATGATCGGGCGCTCGAGGAGCAGGTCACCCGCTGCAAACTCATCCTCGATGGCGTCGATCCCTCGACCCTTCGCTCGGACGATGGCTTCCGCCGGGAGATCGCTCAAAAGATGACCGCCGTCCAGGGGCAGCTCGATGCGATGATGATCCAGCGGCCGAAGCGGAAGATCCGGATTCTTCCGGAGGCTCAGGAGGCGGTGGCGTGAAGATCGTCATCTGCCCGGATGGAAAGATCATCTCACTATATCAGGAGGTTATCGATCTCTCCCGCTGTGGTCGTGCCGGCCATCGGCGCGCCTCGCAAGTGGAACCGACCGTCACGGGAGAATGGATGGTGGATCTCTCACCGGTGGGAGGTCCTACGCTTGGACCCTTTGCACGGCGCTCGGATGCTCTCGCGGAAGAGACCGCCTGGCTAAGCCAGCGCCTCGAAGAGATCGCGGAACGGATAAAATAAGAAAACGGCAGCTCAAAAGAAAAGGGGGGCTGCTCGGAGAATACCGACGGCCTCCCTTTTCTGGAGATCAGTTATGCTATTGCAAACGAGTGGATTGTACATTACTATCGAATCGGATGGAGAGTGGGAGGTCCAAAGACTATTTCGAGAGATTTCAACGGGGTTCGACCGTCTCGGAGACGGAATAGGCGTACCCGGGTTTGCCGCGCTCTTCCTTATATTTTCACACTTGGCCTGCTGCGCAGGGGTGATCTAAGATCGATTGCCACGGCCTCGTTGAGGCATTCGTTCCGCCCGCGCACGGGACTGAACCGGCCGGAGCGGGCGATGGAGAATCACTCCAAGCGGGTGGATTTTAATAGAGGGTAAAATGACCTTTCTTGACGGCTTCGATCCGGATATCCGCAAGGCGCTCATGGTGCAGTTACGGAATCTCTGGACGCATTCGACCACGGCTCTGGAGGGCAATTCGCTGACGCTTGGAGAGACCGCTTTTGTGATCGGGGAAGGCTTGACGATTAAAGGAAAGCCGGTTAAGGATCACCAAGAGGTCATCGGACATGCAAAGGCGATCGATCTTCTCTATGACCTGCTTCGGAATCACGCGGTGATCGGCGATCAAGACATCTTTCTGCTGCATAAAGCGGTTCAGACAAACGTGGTCGTCGATATTTTCAAACCTGTCGGCGCGTGGAAGAAGGAGCCGAACGGGACCAATGCGATCATCGATGATAGGCAGGTTTTTATTAATTTCGCTTCCCCTGAAGATGTACCCTACCTCATGAAAGATTGGATCGGCCTCCTCAATCTCCGAATGACGGAACACTTATCAGAGATGGCCGCGCTTTCCGCTTATGTCGATCTTCATGTTTCGTTTGTCCGAATTCACCCGTTCTTCGATGGGAACGGAAGGATGGCTCGGCTTCTTGCGAATTTGCCGGTATTAAATTCAGGTTATCCTCCGATCATCATTCCCAATGAAAACCGAATCGAATATATCCGGTTTCTTTCCGAATATGACTTTCAGGTCGGTCCGGCGAAGCGCGGGGCGCCGCTCCTCCCGGAGCCGGGTAAATTGATGGCGTTTAAATCCTTTTGCGCGAATGCATGGGGAGCGACGAAGCTGCTTGTCGAACGGGGTCGCCGAGAGCAGGAAAAAAGAGGAGAACCAAAATGACATAAGAACGCCCCGCGCTTTTTCAATATCGTTGCGCTCAGATCATCGCGCGCCGAAAAGTATCCGCGCGGTCTAATTCGGCCGAAACCTGGCCGGTCATGAAAGCCCTTTGGAGGAGCGATTCTCCTGAGGGCTTTTTTTTTGTCTAGAACGAAAGGCTATGTCCTGTATGACAAAGCGGTCAGATTTCCAAAAAACGACGTCGCCGGACATCCCGGTTCTCTTTTCTGAACGCAATTCTTCTCGGCCGATCTCGCAGCTCACAACGAAGGGAGGCTATGCCAAAAACAAAAGAAGCACCTCTGCAACTCGATATCTTCTCTTTGATTACGGAGGCAGTGACATTGGAGGAATCCCCTCCTGCGCAGATCCTTGCGAGCCCAAAAAATGAGGAAGAATCGCCACGGGAGGGAAAACGCGTTGAATTGCACTATCTTTCCTATCCGATCTCTCCTTGTAGCTGGACCACCCGGTTTTCGGGACCCGAGGAGCGGGCGGCGCGATACACGGACGCCGTCTTGAGTCTTCAATCCATCAGAAAAAGGATGGATGATTTAATTAAGGAGTCCCGCGAACGGCCGAGACCCCCTCTTGCGGAGGCCTGGCGGCAAATCGGAGATCAGCTCAAAGCACTCTACTGCAACTACTCCGGAGAAGGCGGCATTCGCCTATCTGTCGATCTGGTGCGGGCACAGCTCAATTTTGTGCGGGAGCGGCTTCCCCCGGTGGCTCAGCGCCGGCTGATTCTCTCCGGCATCCGCGCGGTGCTCTCCGCTCCCGCAAGTCCGAATGTGGAGACTTTAGCGGAGAGCCTTAGATGCGACCTCGACCGGCTCTGCTCCACCGATCTCAGTGCCGCTCAAGTGGAGCACTTCTTGGATCGGCTCAGCACCTTGGAGAAAAACGCGGAAGGAGGGCTGATTTCCCGAAAAGGGCGAAAGCTCAATTCCGAAGAGGGACACGGAGCATACTACTCCCCCGAAGTCTTCCAGCACCTGCTCCGTCTTCTTCAAATCAGCGCGATCAACGGCAGGGAAGTTAATGTTCTCGAACCGAACATCGGGAAGGGATCATTAATCCGTCCGATCGCATACCATCCTGGGTTCTTAACGTTAGGCCTCGACCTCAATCCACTTTCGGCGGAAGTGGCGGAGCTGACCTCTTTGGTCGACCCCGACGCGGCGGCGCAAGCCTGCCTGGAGGGAAGCCCCATCCCCCTTGGACGGCGGTGCGGAGTTCTCCGAGGTCACGCCTTCGATCTGCTCGATCTGGTTCCAAACGGTCTCTTCGATTTGCTGATCGCAAATCCTCCCTATGTTCACGACATCCCCAAGAAGGGAGTAGAGAAGACGTTCCGTGGCCTTGGCCTCTCAAAGCTACCCGAGGGCATCTCATTAACCGCCTTTACCCGTCAGATCCTGCCGTTGAAACTTCGGGAGGGGGGACTCTCGCTTCTGATCACTTCGGCCCGCGCGCGCAGCTTTAAGAGAACCCGCCATGCCACGGGCCAGGTGAGTCATCCGATTCTGATTCTTGGGGTCTCCGGCCAGCCCTTTGCCGAACAGGATGCCGATCTTGCGCCGGTCTCTCTTTCGGCCTACCGCTTCGATGGGGAGAGAATCACCGGGAAAGAGCATACGGAAGCGCAATGCTTTATCACGCTCAGTGTCTATCTTCCCGCCCGGGAAGCGCACGGTAAACACGCGGCCTGGTCGGAGAGCGAAATCGTCGCGCTCGATTTCAGGAGCCTCCCGCAATTCGTCGATCTGGTTCTCGGTCCCGATCGATGGACCCCGGTGGAGCGGCAGCTCTTCGCTCCCTCTGTCCGGATGATCCGGCTCGCCAACCTGCTTCGCCTCTATACGCAGATCCGGGAGAACATTCTCCAACGGCTGGATCTCCGACACCAAAAGGCGAAGCGATCGTTTCGCGTCGTCGATGCGGAGCGTTTCCGAAAAATGCGAGAGGAGGCGAGCGCGAAACGCTTCCAGCAAATCGGCTCGATCGGCGATCTTCACGCCTGGGTGTCGGAGCTTGAGAGCAAATGGGACATTCCGCTTCAGGAAGAAATCAATGTGCAGCTTCGGAAGAATCCGCTGCGAGATCTTTTTTCCGCGCGACGGCGCGTCCGGAGCACTGTTTCGGAGACCGAAGAGGTGATGAGGCGGGCCTTCGATGCCATCCTCGCGGTCTCGGACCGATTCTACTCCCGCTTCTATCTTCTCTCCGCGATCCTCCCCACGACCGCGCAGTCTGAATTGATCATGCTCTACGGCTCCTTTAACGGTTCGGCGTTCGATGCCCGGCATCCGGCGCTTCGCTCTGTTCCATACCCTTTCTCGCTCTATCTGCTCACCGAGCGGGAGCTCATCGCTCTGCTGCATCGTTTTCCCGAAGAAGAACAGAAGGCGGTCATTTCGAAAATCGGTCAACGTCGGCGGCGACTCAAGCGATCGGTCCCGCTTTTCAATGAATTGTCTCAGGTCGCGGAAATTCAATTGGCAGAGCAGTTGGGCGCGCCATGGCGGCAGGATCTCCTCGAAGGGGTGATTCCGCCGGTGAGAAAAACCCAGGCCGTGACGAAATCGTCAAATCTCTTAGCTCGGGAAATCGGGCGGTTGCTGCATCACCTGGCTCGGCAGAATCCGGCGCGGCTCAAGAATGTAAATGATGCCCTCGCCCCGATCGATCCCTGTGCCGCTCAAGAGCGCTACGATGATTATCTGCGGCAATTCGCTTCGGTGAGGATCTCTGATCGGCGGATTAAAAATCTGATCGAAAAAACGGAGGGACTGATTAAGACCCTCGAGCGAACCGAGGAGGTCCTTTCGGGTTCGGAGCCGGCGGCAAAACGGAAAATCCGCCTCAGCCCCGCATCCTGAAGAGATCATCGCCGACGTTTTCGGATGAAGCGGTCCTTGCGAAGGAGGCGTCTCCCGGCAAGGGCCGCTTTGTTTTAGCGATTAAAAAATGGAGAGAACAACATGAATACGTGTGAAACCCCGGTGGTTCGTCTTGATGAAAAATATATCCCCCTGATGACCCGTTTTGGCGACGCGTTTGCCGGCGAGCGAATCTGGCTGCGTGAATTGTTACAGAATGCCAGGCGGGCCGGCGCGAGCCGGATTTCTATCCTGACCGACCCATCGGACCGGGAATACTTTCGAATCGAAGACAATGGCGGCGGGATCGAGAACTTTCAGATCCTCTTGGATCCGGGTCATTCCAACTGGACGGAAGAGGTCCTACAACACGATCTTCCTTTCGGCGTCGGTTTCTGGTCGGTGATCGACGTTGCAAGAAGAGTAGAGGTCCGCTCGAAGGGATGGCGCGGGATTTTTCGGAAGGACCGGATTCTGGCGGGCGAGCCGGTCTCATTCGAGCGGTGCGAGGAGGAGCCGGGTACCACCGTCACGGTGCATCTGAAAAAGCCGCTGGCAGGTTTTGCCCATCTCGACGCGCGAATTCGGTTTCAGAGGCTCCTCGAAGAGCAGGTTTGCGGGTTTCCGGTTCCGGTCTATCTCAATGGGCAGCCGGTCGCGCGGCCATACGCTATTGACGTCTGGGATGGTTTGAAGTGCGCGTTCCCCGAGGGGATCGCTCTGGTTCACTTCGGACGGGATGTCGATGCCGGGCGATTGGATATGACTTACTACCAGGGCCTGCCCCTCGGAAACGACGGCTATCGACAGGGCGCATGGCCCAGTGTTCGCGCCGCCGGAATCACCGTGTATCTGCATCTGATCGGAAGCGGCTGGAGAATTAAAGCGCCCGATCGGATCTGCCTTTATGACAGCCGGGAGGTTTCCGACAAAGTGAGCAACCTGCATCGCGCGATCAAACGCGCGGTCGGAGAACATGTCCTCCGTATCGGCGGAGGGGAGGAGCGCTTCGATCAGCTCATCGAGTGGGGCTGCTCCGACCTCATCCGGGAGTATCCGATTCCGCCCGGTCGTTGGGCTCGGATCGAGGCGCCGCTGCATCTGCCGCACTACGAAGGCGATCACCAAGAGGAATGTATATCGAGGCTTCCGCCGCGCGAGATCCCGACGAGAGAAAGCGGCGGCCGGTTTCTTCTCGCGGACAGTTTCTGTTTCTACCCCGGCGAGGAGAACATCGGTCACTATTTCGCGGCGTACGCCTTGGGGCTTCCGATGCTTCACGCTTGGCAGGATCCCGAGCACTGGATTTGGTCTTATCCGGGCGCGGAGACCTTTGAGCATTTTCTGACACGACGGCTGAAGGCGGTCGTTCGGCGCGAAGATAAAATCACGGAAGGGGAGTGGCGGGGTCATCCGATCGTCATCTGCAAAGCGTACGATCTGCAGGTCGAAGGATACGGCAGAAAAAGAATCAAGGAGAACGGCTATCTGAACGGCACCTTCTACATCATCGACGGCCCCTACCGTGATTATTATCCGATCGATCATGCGGAATCGTTTGAGACCGAGACGGAAGATTTCGACCACTGCGGGTATGAGCTGGCGGTTTCCGAATTCCGATCACAACTCGCGATTCTTCTGAAGGATTATGGCCGGCTGATCGAATGGGCGCTGGAGAAATACGCCCGACCGCTCAGGGGCCTGAAATTCATCGTTGACGCGGAAGAGAGCGGAATCGTCGCGCGGGAGGTCGCGGACGGTCGGTAGCGGCGCCTGAAGGGATAAGTTCTCCAAATGAATCAGAATACGGACAATCCGTACTTCCAATCACTGCTTCACGCCGTCGCTGAATAAAATCCATGTCTTCAGTCAGAGAGGCCCCTTTGACGCTTGTCAGCAGAGGGGCCTCTTTTTATTCGGAAGGGAGCGTCAATGGGGAAACCGGTACGCTATCTCTACGAGCTTACAGACCGAATGGGTGCGCAGCTGTATGAAGCGCTTCGGGAGGAAGATTTCGACGAAGTGATCGAACGGGAGTATGAGTACTATCTCACGCAAGCGAGCGTGGGAGGGGAGTCGCGGGAGGCCTTTATCGATTGGCTGTTGCAGGAGCTCTCAGATTCCGATCGAGAGGAATTCGAAGAGAGATCGGGGGGAGAGGAACTCGCCGCTTGGCTGATGAGCCATCCGGCAGAAGGGATCGAGGAGAGCTATCGGGAAAGGTATGCGAGGGAGGAGGTTGAATTCGCCTCGGCGGGGCTCATTAAAAGCGAGAGCGGAAAATATCTTCCTTCGCTTTGGGCTCACCTGGACGTCGAGAATGACGCGGAGGCCGCACGCTTCTTCGGCCTGATCAGCGATCCGCCGACCGACGCGGCAGGCCGACACATCGACTCCGATCGGCGGTATCCATTTCCGAGCGAGATCGCGAACGAAATCAAAGCCCTCCACGAGGAGGCGGACGCTCTGGAGACGGCGCTTCGTCGTGGAGCGAACGGCCCTCCTCACGAAGATCTTCATCATGTCATCCAGGACAAAATTTCCGTTTTACGCCATCGGGCCCGGCTGCTGGATCAGAACACGATGCTCGGCCTCATCCTGATCAGCGGTTTTGACTGCACCGTTCATGGCGGGACCGTTCCGTTTGATAAGCCGATACCGAGAGCCGAGATCATCGGCTGTCCCGCATGCGGCTATCCGATTTGTCCCTTCTGCGCCAATTGTTACTCGATAGATCCGTCGACGGTCGAGCAGGCCGAAGAATATCTCGCCTCATGCGACGAGGTTTCCGGCATGGCCTACTGCGGCCAGTGTGGTGACTGGAGCGTCGGGTTCATGCTGCGGTTTTTGCGGCTGAAGCGCTGTCCTATTCCGGACAGATACAAGAACTACCAACCTGAGGCCCGAAAGGCGCTGTTTGTGACGACAAACCGGGTGGCGGCACTCCCCAATCGAGAGGCCATCCTCCAATCGATTGCGGAGAAATTCACTCGGGGAGCGTCCGGGATCATCTCTGAGAAAGACCCAAGCGGAGAGATCTGGGGCATTCCCGAGCGGCATCCGGAGGGATGGGTCGTGACGGTCTGCTACCCAGAGGAACGATAGAATCGATTTTTTCTACAACCCGGCACCTCTCTTAAGGGAGGCGCAGTCCTTCCGCTACCTTCCCTCCTTCCGCAATTCGATTGCAGATTCCTCCGAAAAATGGGAGCGCGGACAATGGCGGTGACGAGAGACAACGGCTCGGAGAGGTATTTCAAGGGGATGAAGACACCGTCCGGTGAAAATGGGCGGAGTCCGAACAGAATCTCGAGAGAAATCAATTAACGGAGAAAATATGACGGCTGAAATGTCAGAGGAAACGAGCCATCGAATCGATCCGGCATTCACCAGAAGCGGCGATCATATCACCGTCCTTCTTCCGGTGGCGCTGATCCGGGTGGTTGAGAACACGAGAAAATATATCGATCCGGATCGGTTGGCCGATCTGGCCGCCGATATTAAAAAGAACGGACTTCAGCAGCCGATTACAGTGGTGGCCGACTCCGATGGAGGCTACTCGCTTGTGTACGGGGAGAGGCGATATCGTGCCCATCGATTGAACGGCGCCGAGGTGATTCCCGCATTTATCAGGACAGACTTAACTCTGGAACAGGTCCGAAATCTTCGCCGATCGGAGAATCTGCAGCATGAAAACATCTCTCCGATCGATGAGGCGGAGGATTTCGCGCGGGCGCTTGAAACGAAGTCGATTGAAGCGCTCGCCGGTCACATTCACCATTCGGCGCGGTATGTTCGCGATCGGCTGGCGCTCTTAAACCTCATCGAGAAGGCGAAAGCGGCGCTCAGAACCGGAAAGATCGGCCTCGACATCGCGAAAATCCTCTCCTGCCTCTCGGCCGACCGGCAGCTGCTGATGCTCGAGCGGGTCGAAGCGGACGGGTTGAACGCCCGCAAGCTCGCCAATTATCTCGCGGAGGGCGACCTCAGCCTTGAGCGGGCGCCGTTCGATGTTACGGAATGCCGCCGCTGCCCTCATAACAGCGCCGGCCAGCCTGATCTCTTCGAGCGGGAGCAATCCGGATTGGGAAGTTGTCTGAATGCGCCTTGCTGGCGAAATAAGGAGGAGGCGGCCGCCGCGCGCCTGGTTCGGCGGATCGAAGAGAACGGGCCGCGCGCCATGCTCACCGATAAAATAAAGATTGATCTTGCGGACCTTCCTCCCGACATCGATCAGAGGGAGGCGGTCTTTCACCAGAAGGAAGAAATCGGCGAGGCGCAGCTCCAGGAGTGCGCATCCTGCAAGTTCCTCGTCGCCTTCGTATCGAAAAGAGGAGGTGAGATTCTCAAGGAGAAGATCTGCTCGATGAAGCGCTGCTACGAGGAGAAGCGAAGAGAATTCCACCAGGATAATAAAACGCAGCAGAAGAATCGAACCCAATCGGGCGGCTCGAAGGGCCGCGGTCCCAAAGGGTCGAGGCGCCAATCGGCGCCCTCTTCGAGATCCTCCGCCGGGCACCGGATGAGCCCAATGAATGCCCCCCTCCGGGTCAGGCAGTTTAAGAAGCAGATCTATCGACGGTACCTGGCTGAACAAATGCAAAAGAGCCCGCAAAACGCGCTGCTCCTCGTTCTCCTTGGGATGTATCAGGCGAAATGGATCCGATACTGGAAGAACGATCCTGCGCTGAAGGAATATGGGATCGTTGTGAGTCCTCCCGAGGGAGACGTGACCGCCTTCTTTCAGAGTCTCCGTCGATTGACTCCGGAAGCGCTGATCGTGCAGGGCGGGTCGCTGGCGCTGAAAGTGCTCGCGGATCTCCCCCTCCAGCTCATCGAAGAGATGGTCTTCTCCCATCTCGGTGCCACCCCCGAGCAGATTTTCGCCGTCGACGGAACATATTATGAGCTTCTCACGAAGTCGGAAATCGAGGCGACCGCGAAAGAAATGGGACTCGATCAGTTTCTGCAGATGAAGAACCAGTCCCTCTCAAAACTGGCCGGAAAACCGAAAAAGGAATTCATCAAAGGACTCCTCGCACAGGGCTTTGTCCCCGAGCGGATGCCGGCCTGGCTGCAACGCGAAACACACCTCGAACCCTAAAACCGATAAAGATCAGCGGATATCATTTAAAAAACAGGAGAGAATGATGCTTAATTTTGTGAAATTGGCTGACTTCATTCCGGTGCAAGGCCAGATTACATTTACGATTCGGAAAGCGGACTCCGATCACCTCCTGATCCTCCTTCATCCGCTCTTTCCGGAGATCAAAAACCTCTCCGGAAAAGAAAAAGAGCTCTACGAGAAAGCCCGGCAGCCGTTGTCGATCAAAGCGACCCCCGCGGAGCTCAATGAGAAATTCTTCGGACTGCTTGAAGAGACCCATGAGGACGACGGACGGCTCCATCGGGCTCTCTCCGAAAAACGGGAAGCGGGGAACCAGCTCATCGAGAAGCTTCAAAAGGAGAAAAACGAAGCGAAGAAAAAGGGGGAGGTCAAACCGATTGAAGAGAAGCCGGCTTCGGGCCGGGGGGAGGCCGACGACACTTCATCGGCCGCATCGTCGCAAAAAGAGTCCCCTCCGTCCGGTTCAACGGAGACCGCCGAGAAGCCCCAAGCGACATTCAATCTGTTCGCTTAACCTGCCAACAGGCCTATCGTCATAAGGAGCATCCATGATCGAGATAAAACAGATTGTCCGAATCTTTAAGTACCAGCAGCTGGAGCTTGCGGATCCCGGCCGGGAACTCTCCCCGGAGCAGGTCGTCGAGTTTTATTCCGGGGTCTATCCCGAGCTGGTGAAAGCCACCGTTGAGGGACCGGAATTGCAGGGGACCCGGGAAATCTATCGAATGGAACGGGCCGTCGGAAGAAAGGGGGGCGAGAAATCGCCCCCTCGACTCATCACAATCAAAGAACTCGCCCGCAGCGGAAAAGAAGAGACGCAACAACGTGAGAAGGAGGAAGAGATCCGATGCGCACAGCGGATTCTAACCGTGCATGTCCTTCATCGGCCGTCGGGGAGCGCCCCCTCAACCCCGCTCCCATCCGAGCTACTCCCCCTGCTGCTCTAATCCCCCTTCCGAGAATTGCAAAGCGGTTCGCGACAATCACGCTGGCCGAGACCGACATATCGAATGCGAGCCTGGCCGAGGCGGCGCTCCTGTTCTCCTCCGTAGCAAAGAAAGGGAAAAAGCTTCCTGGTCCATGGCCGGAGAGATGCCGGCCTGAAGTGATCAAAGCGGACCTCGCGAAATGGATTGAGCGTTTTCTCGGCCGGATCAAGACGAAACATTTAAAAAAGTGGAAGTTCGGACTTGAGTTTAAAAAGTACGACAGCGCCGAAGCGGGGGAGTGTAGCCTCGTTCTGGAATATCCACTCAATTGCGCAGCGATCTTCTGCGACAGTCTCATCACGCTGCGCGAAGAAGATCGGTCATTGGAGGAGGCCGTCCTCGCCGCCTTGAGGATTCTGAATTGGGTTCGCCCCTATTTCGATTACGACGATGCCATCGAGCAGTACATCGATTGGGCGGACGGGTGGCTGGCGGATCCTCCAGAGAATGAGGAGAACAAAGAGGTGATCGAGAAGATCAAATGGATGCAGACCTCCATTCCGGCACAATATCGGTTTCTATTCCGAAGCAGAAAGAAGAGAAAACCGCCGATCCCAAAACTGCCTCCCGCTCCGCCGAAACGATCGTGGCGGTATTCCTGGTGGTCGTGGGCGGCGGCGGTCATGAAAGCCGGCTCGGGTTGGAAGCGTCCTGTTCCCTATAACCTCCATGACGGCGGCTATTACTGCGATCTTATCGATCCAGGTTACTTCTATCCCCTCCTTTGGTCTCCCGGGGATCCGATCTGCGATCACGTAGATGAGATCATCAACAATGAATTCGCCAATGGCGGCGAAGCAATTCAGGACTTCTGTTTTAGGAATAAGCCGGAGCTTCGAAGGGCGCTGGAGGGCATTCGTGTCATGGGAGAGGCGTTTGACCTTCATATGCAGGCGTCGACACTTCTCCGGCCCGGGAAGAAAGGAGAGAAATGATTCAGCAGCTGGATCTGAAAGCGGCGCTGCTTTATTACCGTGGCGCTCCGAGCGCCGCCGGAGATTACTGGCAAATTCATTCCGTTGAAAAGGATAAAGCCGGCGTCCCGGTGCTCAGAGAAGGGATCCCCGTTGAGAGACGGACGTTGGCAGAGCTCTGCAAGGAGATTCTTCCATCCTTATATCAGAATTTCGGCTGGATCGATCCCGGCTTACTCGCATATGGAGCGGGAAGCGAGGGACCGCTTCTCTTCTGGCGTCCTTCGATCCGAAGATCGATCTACTTCGGCCGGACGCTCAACCTTGAAAGCGGAATCGTGACCTGGCCGGCATTGGTCTTTCTCGCGCGTCCGAAGGAGCTTCACGTATTTGCGGTGAACGCCGATCAGCGGCCGGAGCTGGATACACCCCTGCTCATGCCCCCCTTCTTTAACATTTACGAGGACTGCCGGGTGTGCCTTGGTACGACGCGGGCGCCGGCGACATGCTGGCCGGATGAGACGCAGCGCTGGGGGGAAGCCTTTTATAAAAGCGAGTTCACCCAGGCGGGGGCGAAGGATCGGCTTTTCCTTAAGAGGGGGTCTCTGGCGGCGTTCTGGCGCTCGCGTCCGGCGGCAAAAACAAACGGATTTCCCTACAAACAGCTGAAGGGCGCGGGTTTAACCATCCGTGATTTATTGAGGCGCGCCGGTCTTCAAAAGGATAAGAACAGACGATGAATGCAAAAGATGAGATTTTAAAGAAACAGCTGCCGACATTGATGGTGCCTCACCATGAACCGCTTCCCCCGCTGTTGGAGGGTTATTCAAGGCTACTCATGGCAAGGGACGGCTTATGGATTGAATCAAAAACGGCGTGGGGCCACTTCGTCAGACCTCTTTGGAGAAGCAAACGCGTCCTTCCATATGGCGCGCTGACGCAGGTTGAAACCCTCTATTGTAAAAGCATCCCGATGGCCTTCATCGAGCGGTTCCTGCACCAAGCCAATCACGCCGCCGAGCGCAGCGTTGAGACAATCGCATGGATACTGTGGAGTCCGAGCAAGGGATGGAAATATCTGGTTCCTGAAATTCTACTGCAAACGGCCGTCAGAGTCGATTACCGCTGGCCCGATCTGCGCGATGATTGGTCGTTGGTTGTAGATCTGCACAGCCACGGATCGCTGCCCGCCAGGTTCTCTCGGGACGATGACGAGTCGGATGTCGGGTTTCCTCACTTTTCGGTTGTACTTGGACACTGCAAACCGGGACGCGGGTTGGAGGAAATAGACCATTCCCTTCGGTTATGCCTCTGCGGCTACTATTTCGAGGAGGAGCTTCCCTGGAAGAGGGAGAAAGAGAGAGGACTGTGAAACATTATGTTCGATTGGCGGCCCGTAATCAGGAGGTCCCTATTCATTTAGTGGGGGCGGGAGGCACCGGGAGCGTTCTTGCGGTTCGACTCTGCAAACTCAATCTCGCCTTAAAAGCGTTGGGCCACCCGGGGATTGACGTTTCGATCTTTGATCCTGACACCGTTTCCGAGGCGAATGTCGGGCGCACCATTTATTTTGAGCCTGATGTCGGCCGTCCGAAAGCGTCGATATTAGCGACTCGGATCAATCAGAGCACCGGCTTTTCCTGGAGAGCGGTTCCGACGGAGTACGATCCAGGAGAACAACAAGCGGCACCGATCTTGATCACTGCGGTGGATACCGGGCGGGCGCGCGAGGAGATCGGCCGGGCGATTAAGAATAATGACGACGCAACTTATTGGGTGGACTGCGGCAACAGCCAGTATCATGGTCAGGTGGTCATCGGAACCGTCCACCCCGTTCCACAGCCTGAGAAAGAAGATGTGATCGGCCGCCTTCCGACCGTCTTGGATCTCTATCCGGATATCGCGGATCCGGAAAAAGAGAAAGATCAGGGACCCTCCTGCTCCTTGGAAGCGGCTCTCTCGCAACAAGACCTCTTTATTAACGAACACGTGGCGCTCGAAGCATCCCAGATTCTCTGGCGGCTCTTCCAGAAAGGATGTCTTGAGTACTCGGCGGTCTACGTCAGTTTGACGCCGAGAAACACTCGAACCCTGCCGATCGATCCGAAAGCGTGGGAGCGATTCGGATACCGAATGGACTCAAAGTGCCTCCACGCCCGCTGAGAAGTGTAAATCAAGGATCCATATAGATTTATTGACAGGTGTTACGAGAAATGGTATTCTTTTTAGTACCTAATGTAGTACCTTGGGAGGTGATCCAATGGCAGTCAGCATCACGGAAGACATTAAGTCCGCATCGGAATTGAAGAAGCATATGAGGGAAGTTTTCGAACATTTGCACAAGACGGGCCGTCCGGTCGTCGTTACAGTTAATGGGCGGCCGGACGTCGTCCTGCTGGATGCGGCGGTGTTTGAAAATAAGCTAAAAACCCTCAATCTCTCTCATTTATTGGCGGAAGGCGAAGCCGATGTTCTCTCCGGAAAGGTTCGGCCCGTCCGATCCTTCCTGAAGTCTCTAAAGCAGCATGCCAAAAAAATATCGGGTTAAGATCACGCGGCACGCCGAGAGCGACATTGAATCGATTTTCGCCTATATCCATGGAAAGAGTCCCCAAGCGGCCATCGATTTCATATCTGAGCTTGAACGCCAGATCTCTTCAGTGGAGCGGTTTCCGCTCCGCTGTCCCATTATTCCGGAAGCTTCGGAGCTTGGCATTCAGTATAGACATCTCTTAAATGGTGAATATCGGACCATTTTGCGAATTCAGGGTAGCACGGTTTATATCCTCCGGGTGATTCATGGGGCTCGGCTTCTGGACTTAAGCGTCCTGGAGTGACGGTTTTAAGAAGGTCCGTATTGCATTCTGCTGGCGAGGGTTCCGGTCTTTCATCATATAGAGCGGGGGAGTTCTGCGAGGAAATGGACTTGAGCAATATTGAGCAGGTAAGGAAAACGCTCGGATTGACGAGCGAGCAGCTGATCGGTGCGGTCGGCCAGAGACGATCGATTGGGTCAGATCGTCGCCCTGCTCACGCTGATGCGTGAGGTGACGGATAACGCGAAGGGAAATGCCGCGCTGGCTCAACTCGTCGCATCCTGATTTTGCGGGCAGGACTCCCAAGCAGATCATCATCGAGGGAGAAGCACAGGCCCTCATCGACGATCTCAATGAGATCCGAGCCGGTGCACTGAGGTGATCCGCCCCGACAGAACGATCTAACCTGGATTCGATGATGATGTGGGTCTTTCGAGAAAAACCATAACAGAACAGTCATAAATAATAGGCATAAACGAAGGAGGCCTCTGCTGATGAAATCGCTGCAGAGGCCTCCTTCGCTTTTTTGGAGAGACTTCATGCTTGAAAGAAAACGTCAATCGGTTCAAAAAAGAGTTGCCGAGCTGAAGGGATTCCTAAATAAAGTAAAGATTTATCGGGATGAGCCTGAAGCGATCGAGGAATTGGTTTGTGAGGAGAGCCCCAAATTCCGTGAAATTCTGGATCCGACCCTCCGGGCAGAAA
Source organism: Candidatus Manganitrophus noduliformans (assembly GCF_012184425.1). Taxonomy (NCBI): domain Bacteria; kingdom Pseudomonadati; phylum Nitrospirota; class Nitrospiria; order Candidatus Troglogloeales; family Candidatus Manganitrophaceae; genus Candidatus Manganitrophus; species Candidatus Manganitrophus noduliformans. The sequence continues at coordinate 84,057 of NZ_VTOW01000007.1, read as the reverse complement.
TTCCAAGAAGCCCCGAGATCGATGCCCTGCTGCCGGGCCGAAAGAAACAAGAGAAAACAGTCGTCGTTACGCCGGCGGCCCACGAATCCGGCTTATTTCTCCTCCCCTATACAGACGAATTCAGAGCGGATTTTATCGCTCGCCTCCGGGAGCGGCTTCGTTCCCTCAATTCGTTAATGAAATTACTAAGACAGGTGGAACAGCGCTTCCACGAGATCGAGAAATTACCGGAACCCGAGGCAAAGGAAGGTGCCGAGGTCAGTGAGAAAGAAAACCCATTTAAAGAAGACTACAATTTCTTCAAGCTGCTGATGGCCCAGACCCCCGACAACAATCGCCTGGGAGCGCTGCTCTCCGAGATCGGGGAAATTACCTCCGCGAACGCGGTTCCACCAGGGAGGGTTGTCGCGGCGCTCGCGTCCCGAGAGGACCGGATCAGCGCTTTACTCGCAGAGAGCCTGACCCAATACGGGCGAATGAAGAGCCTCTGCGACAATATTTATCTCTGCTCGATCGCCTCCTGGGCGACCCTTTCGAATTATGTCTCAATGGTGGTGAAGGCGATTGAGCGGGAGAAGCTCACCGCGGCGGATTCCTCGATCTACCGGCCGGAATTCAGAGCCTTCCAATCACTGCTCGCCTCTCTCACCAGCGGACTGACGGGCGCTCCGACTCTCATGCAGACAAAAGCGCTCTTCTACGCCTATCTTGCGCTGAATGAATTTATATCCGATGAACGCCACCCGAAGGACCCTTTCCGACTAAATAACTTCAGCCAGGTCGGCGCCGGGAAGACCTATACAACGCCGATCTTTCTTCGGCTCTTCGCGAGCGTGCTCGGGAAGAAGGCATATCCGAACGCGAAGCTGATCACCCTCTACTTTACGGAGGCGAATCTCTGCCAAAATGTCCTGGATTCGATGGTTGACATCGGAGTGCCAAAGGAGTCGGTCCACATCGGCCATCTTAAAACCCTCCCTTCGCTTTCCTTGAAGGAAGGCGACTGCATCATCATCAGCCGGCATGAGTTCGGTCTTAAAGAGAGAGAACAGATTATCTATCCCCTTGAAATTCTCATCCGGCGCGGGTTTTCGTTCGCAATTGTTGCCGATGAAGCGAGCTTTTTAAAGAATTCGGAGAGTGGCATTTCAATGGCGATGGAATACCTCTACATCCATCTGAGGAAACGACACGCGCTCCGGGTCGACTACCGACTCTCTGCAACGCCGGTGAATAATGACAGCGGGGATTTCATCTACCTTCTGAGCACGAATACGATCAATATCGCCTCTTTCCTGCATCGGTATCCGGAAATCGCGGCGCAAATGCGGCGTGTTCTTCGTAAAATAATGGAGGAGACCCCCGGGACGTCCGAATTCACGCTTGATCTGCTCCTCACGCTCCTCAAGAAGAGCGGATCTCTTACCGGCGTGTTGATATTTCATGAAATCGTTGAAGAGAAAAAAGAGGATAATCTGTCGCAAAAAGAGCAGAGCCAGCGCTGTCGCGCTGTGTACTACACCGATTGTCCTGGCGCCGTGTTGGCGCTCTATTATTATGCGGTGTACTCATTGGGGATGTTTCCGATCAAACTGGACCCGGAGCGGGAGGACGGGAATCGGAAGAAGATCACCTTCCTTGAAATTCTTCAGCACTTGGGTGTCGGGTACCAACGCATCACGCAACCGGCCACTGACCCGATTGAAATGATCACCGGTCTGGAGAACCCGATCGCCCATCCAGGGTCCAGATTGCTCGCCTGCCTGATTCCATGTCTTCTGTTGGTGAAGGAGACGACTTCAGCCCTGACGTACGACCGGGCGCTTAATGCGGACGAGGAAATTCAATTTCAGATTAATGCGAAGCAGCTGCGGCCGAATTTGATAGAATCGATTACCCATCTCGAGATTCTCGAAAAAATCAGGCAGTTCCTCAATCTAATCATGTTTGCGAATTCGGTTCGGAAAATTCGCGCATCGCAGATCGGCTGGCGGCTGCTTCGGTCTGACATCGAGCGGGAATTTCTCAGGCTGCGGCTGGAGTTTGCCGTGACATACGCGGCCGCCCGGGGACTGACGGTTGTTCATAAGGAGGAGGTCGTAAGCAGGAAGGTGCATCAAGGGTTTAATATCACGGACAAGACGGAGCGCTATCCTTACCTGGCAATCGATCCGAAGGACAGGGCCGCACTGATTGAAACACTCACGGCCGATTCGGGCGAGGGCGTTCTCGGCGCGAAAATCATCGATGATTTAGCGCAGTATTTCTCGCCGGTTCGCTTCTTTGAGCTGAGTGACCTTCTCGAACACCCCACAAAAGAGATGACGCACCGAGAGCGCGATCAGCATCGGGAAGAGATTGAGAAGAAACGGAGCGGAATTCTAGAAACTCTCATTGGCGGGCTCGGCATCTCCGGGCGGCTGGAAAAATGCGTCGATCTGACCCGTATTCTTAAAGAGGATCTTCGAAACCATCGGTCTGAAGAGGACGGTCTTCTTCATTTCCGGCCCTCGATCCTGTTTCGGTATCCCGGCTTTCTGGAGGAGATCCACCAAACCCTTTCTTCGGCGATGAATAGCAGATCGGAATACGAGAGCAGAGAGCTGAACTATTTGATGAGCGATCTTGGTTCGGAGCGAATCGACCTCGCTCAGCGTCTTTCGGAATACTCGGTCATCTTCAAGATGAGTGAAAGCCTGAATCTTCCGATGGTATTGAGATTTGCAGGCTCGATACTGTTTCGCCTGTCGGCTCTCTTCGGACAGAATAAGATTAATGTTCGGATCGATCCGCAGGATACCGAACGGATCCGAAGGGTGATCGCACACGCTGCAAGTGTGGAGAATTTCGCGCGCTCCCTCAGCGGACTCACCCGTCGCCATGAAGTACCTCTCCTGATCGGCTGCCATTATCGCGCGTCCCAGCAAAGCCTGATCGGAGCGACTGGGGCCGAGCATGCAATCAACGGAGAAATCACCAAGGAGGAGCGATATAAGATTCTCGATGCGTTCGATCGATTGGGCGAGAGAATGGGAAGAACGCTCGTAGCCACAACCAAATCGATATTAAAAGGCTTCAATATCTTCAACGCGCAATATGGTTTCATGACAGAAGGAATGAATAATGCGGAGGTGCGGGTCCAAATGGCCGGGAGGCTAAGGCCTCTCTTTAGCCAGCACTTGGAAAAAATCGATGAATGGATCCGGATCCTTGAGGAAAATAGTCAAGCGTCTCCGGTGTTGATGCATCTGAGGCGCTTACAAGAGCAAGTCAAAATCTTTGATGTAATCGCACCGGAAATGTTAGGAGGTTTCCCGGACATACAGGCTGGGAAGGGGCTGATGCTCAACACCTTTTTATTTCAGCAGGCCCATCAGAAGTCGTTCAAAGAAGTCTTTGATGATGAAGCCGTCCTTCATTATATCGACAGTCGTCCGACCTTCAATGCCAAGACCGTGGAACAGTATTGCAGCAAGGCGATCGAGGAATCATTGGTGTGGTATGTGGGGAAGGTGCGAGGACAAGAAGAAATCAGCCTGGTAGACCTCATCAGCCTGATCGAAGAGGAAATCAACCTGCGCGCAGCGGAGAATGTTCGTGTTTCGAGTTACTACCAGATTTTAGAAGGGAGTCGTCCGGCTGTTTGATCGTGCTGTGGCGGGAGGCCGCTCTCAAAAAGCGGCTTCCCGCCAAACGGCTGAATGATCTTCCACCTAAAAGTGACTTCCATCGGGGGGGAGGTGCTTTTTTTTTTGCCTTTTTTAAGGATTTACTGTGAGGCGAGGGAGGGTGTTCCAATTGGAACACAAAAAGATTTTTTTATATAGTGAACAATGTCCATACCGATCTCAAAAAGAAGTTTACCGAGACGGATTAAAGTATAGAGCAAAGTGATCGAAGATAAATTAATGTTGATAGGATCGAAGGCGAATCTATTCATATGCGGGATTAAATCAGAAGGTGATTAAAACCTGAAAAAAAAGTTAAAAATCAGATACTTAGAGAGGAGTTATACCATATAAAAATCTCTTGCAGAAAAGTTTTAAACTTTTCCTTGCGCATCGAGATTTAAAATGAGAGAATGGGGTTTGTAACCAGGGAGGCCTCCGATTTAGGGGTCTCCTTTTCATATGGCGCTACTCCGATCTCTTGGGGACGTGATTCCATCACGCCGCCGGTGGATAAAACGTCCACCATTAGAGAAGGAGACGTCAAATGAATGAAGTGCCAGAAGGATACAAAGTGGTTTACACCACTCGTATACGACTCCGGAACGGGAAGATTATTTTCGCTTCCAGTTACGGCTTAAAAGCCTTCCGTATTATCGTTCGAGTCAGCCAGACCGGATAGTATAATACGAAAGGGGAGGCCTACCCTGGTTACCTTAAAACACCTGCCCTGCTTCTGTTCCTTTTAATTCTACTATAACAATATATCTGTATACTATAGTGTAAGACTATAAATATGTGATATATCCAATGATGTATCAGATGTTACATCTGATACTCATTTGTATCCCACTTTTCATGTGAAGTCCACAAAAAAATATTCCACAGCGGATATACCTAAACAGAATTATTGTGACCTATAACCTTCTGAATCTGAACAGTATTTAAGCAGGTAAAAATGATCTTTGTTGGTAGGTGGTTATTTCGAGAATGCTAAAACTCATTAAAAAGGTACTTAAAAAGCGTCTTGACAGGCTTAGCAGGAACCGCTACAATGAGCATGAAAAATGTAGCTGAATACTTCCCTTTATGGGTTGGTGGCCGCTTAAGCGGTCTAGGCTCTGCCCCCTAACCACGGGGGTTTTTTTTGCTCAAATTTCTTCAATTAACCTCTTCCGTACTGCCTCTTTATAAATCCCCTGCATCGGTTCAATTCCATCCAAATCGTCCCGAATTAACCCTGCGATCGAGTCAGCCAACCGAATAAATTCATCACTTTCATCCCGCATTCCGCGTACTTTTCGGATGAGGAATTTTCCGCGTCGACGAAGTGCCGGTCCAATCTGGTGACACTCTCGTTTCGATATTCCATCGATAATGACGTGGAGCTCACAAACCTCCTTGCCGGCGACAGAGGAGACGGCGTCTGAAAGAGCTTTAACAATGCAGTCCTGATAATTGGTCGTATTGAAAAAACGCGAAAAGAAAACCGATCTTCTCAACCTGGTTCCCTTTACAAGCTCCTCGACATAAGCGTACCGCTGGGCTCGCGTGGATTTTGTCCATTTGTGCGACCCTCGCCTTGAAAGCTTTTCGATACTGCGGAGAAATTCGCGGTGCTCCTCACGTGCCTCGGCAACGATCACAGTAACCACCACAAACAAGGTGCCTTTGGTGTCCTGTCCGCTCTCATCGACGTAGCAGTAGAGTTTCTTATTTGGTTGGGGGTGGGGAGGCATAAAATAACCCCGCCCTGGCCGTTGCCGGCATGTCGGGCGGGGAGCAATTATGGTCATCTTACGAAAAACCGGAATGATTGTCAAAACGATCTGAGCCCACCTCTTACACTTCCATGGCTCAGATGGGCATATTGACTGTTGGGGCCGCTATGCATGAGTTTCCATCGGCCGTGCTAAATCTGGATCACACAAAGTAGGATTGAGGCTGGCTTATCAAATATGCTTAAATTAGGAAGCAAATGAAGAAATGGATTTTAACACAATGTCCACTGACATGTATAAAGTCGCTGATTCCGAGCACTGTGTTTCTGTTTGTCGGCCTTGTGTTTGGATGTAGCTATTCCCAAAAATATGTGGCCAGTGTTCCCGATGTGCAAGGAGCAGGGCTCTCCCTAGCGGAGAGTCGTATGCAAAGAGAGCAACATATTATTGATCTAAATGGGCTACAGCTATCTATCAAGCCGATGAATGCCAGATTGATCTCTAAATTAAACGCTCGATTTCTTTTTATACCGATTCCTTTCACCCGAGTTTATCCGGAAGCCGAGCGATTTGCATTTGACGATCAGACTGCTAGCCCACCTTTCCTCATTGAGGTAGCCTTCAATCCCAAGGACTCGGACCTGCGATTTGATCCTGCGGAAGTTACACTCCACCATAATGGGCAGACTTATAAACCTAACCGAATGATTCCTCCATCGGAGTTCCGCCCTCTTAGAAGTTTTGGCGGTCATTATTCACAAGGTATTGAGCTCTGTTTTAGGAAAGATAACGAGCCGCTAAAGGAACAACTTAGACCGATTGAACCGGTCTGGGTAGTACAAGGAGAGATGGCGTGCGTATGGCTTAGTTATGATGTAGCTCCTCCCCCTCCAGAGACGGAGTTTTCTGTTTCAATTGAAGGAATAGAGATGTTAGGAAAGACTATAGATATTCCCAGAATACAATTCAAGAAAGGAAGCGCCCAACTGTTCGATAAAATTCCATAAAAAGTGGGTGTCCTGAACGATACTTGACCGAGCAGGTTCCTCCTGTATTGGTATTTTGGTTATGATGCAAGAACGACATACCTCGTGAACTTCTCAAAGTCGGTCCCGGAGTGGTCGTGATCGATCTCACTCGGACTTCTGGAAGCTTTCGAACTCCGATCAATCGACTTAGGGTTAGAGCGGAATCGTCCCCACTCAAGGGAGATAATGCTGCGCATCTGCAAATCGTTCTTTTCCCAAAAGTATTCTATGTGGAAGGATGAAATCGACCGTATTCTTGACGCAATGTTTGGCTTCAGCGAATTCAGGTAATTCACTGGTGCTTGTCGGACCACCGCATCGAAGAACGGTCGTCCCACTTCGTGTTCCATCAGCCGCTCGACGAAGACTGTACTTTCAGAAAAGAAATTTTCTGGAGGGATTCAGAGGCAATATTTGAGATCCTTTCCGCATTCGGATAGCATCTACGGCTTTCACCCACTGGGATCTTCAGTGATTCCAATTGATTTCCCTTTTTCAATCAAGCGCACCTCCGAAGATCTGCATATTCATGGCTCGGTGGCGATCAATCCAATTTACTGTTTTCATTTAGAACACCGGGTAAATAATCGATTCTACACGATCTAATTCATTGCGGTTTTCGCTCCTATGATCTGAATATGTTGGAATAGGACCAACAATATAGTCATCTTCTGCAATATTAAATTGGCATCCCCGGACCGCTACCCTAAAGAAAACAGGAGCAATTAGGAGGACAGTTTCTAATTGCGATTAAGAAAATAGAGTGGGATCGAAATCTCGTCCTCCAATCTCTAGGCGTTCTCCGGGAATACACTTATTCCATTTCGATGTTATTGCAGCCAACTCCTTTTGGCCACACGGAGCCCCTCGGAAATTCTATCAGACAGGCAGGTGTTATCACTTCTGTGCGGAATCCCGGCGACCGGCCCCCTTAAAGATATGATCGATCCTACTGCCATCTGTCTTCCACCACGGATTAAATAGGCCGAGGCTATTATCAACGCCTTGAATGGTATTAAATGCAAAAAGGGATCTGAGTTTAGCGGTGAGAGAACTCTCCATCACGATCCGCTGCAGATAATTCATGCGAAATTCCGTGTTACAGACGATCAATATTCCAAAAGGCTCTCTCTCATGAAGTCGGATGGGGCTTTGCTTGGATTGCGTGAATGTGAGCAGTTTTCGGATGAATTCGGGCGCATGGGTGGTACCGGCGTCGACCTCGACCATGAAATTATAATATGCCTCGTTTCTTAACTTAATTGTGAAGTAGAGGTCTGGAATCCGATCCATCCGGTTTCTGAGTTTCAAGAGCATCGCATCATCGTAGAGCCGGATGACGGTGTACTTTAAAGTGTCATACTCATAAATTTTCCGGATAAAGCGCGTTACTATGATTTCATGCTCGATCGGGCGGACATCCGGTCGGACGATCCGGATCCGATCGATCGGCAGACGGTCCTCGCCGGCAAGAATCTCCGCTCCTCTTTGAGTAATGCCATAGAGCGGACTCTGCTTCTGCTTGGCCTGAAATGATCTTCGTTGCGGACGAAAGACGGAGACACACTTCCCCTCAAGTAATCTGTGCATTCTTGCACGAAAGGTACGAGAAGCGATCAACTTGCCTCCTTTGATAAAGAACCGTTCATGCAAATCTGCTGAAAATGCCGGGCCGTAGGCGAGATATTTCAGCAAATCAATGTCCCGATCGGTCAGCAACAATCCCTTCTGCATCCAGCTCCTCCGTTGCGCTCTCGAATCGACAGAGCGCTTCAATCTCGCTTGTGATCAGTCCCAGATCGCTTATCTTGGCTTCGGCAAAAACCGCTTCAAGTCGCTCGAGAATCCGATAGGCTCCCTTTGGGTCCTTTCGGAAACGTTTGGCGATAAGAGAGTGACCCTTCGTCAGCTGGATGATATGCCAGCGGTATCCTCCCTTCGAGAGCGCGTTGATATGATAGACGGAACTCGCATACGCTTTTAGGAGCATCCTCCTTTCCTCGATCAATTGATGATGTTTCTCCTTCAACGCGCTGAGCTTGGTCCGCATCCGGTCGAGTTTTACCTGAAGATCCGGGTTTGAAGCCGCACTGGAGAGAAGAGGCGCTTCTTTCGGGTTGCGGTTCTCTTTGATCTGTCTTGCCGCGTCGACAATACGATCGATCGTTTTTCGGATATCGTCCTGGGGGAGCCCGGACAAGCTCGCAAGATAGCGAAGGGTTTCCTTCTTCTCCACCTCGTCTAGAATCAACGGCCAGAACTCCGCCATCTCTTGAAAGAATTGATCCCGGCGCAGATTGCTGTGAACGTCGTATTTATTCCGCAGATAAAGCGCAAGCCACGGGCCGGCCTTCAGCGGCTCGCACAAAAGAGCGCGGAGTGCCTCGGCGCCGAGCTTTCGTATCAGCTCGTCCGGATCCTTGATCGGCTTTTTGGAATCGACGGGATCGAAGGCGGCGATCTCCGCGACATAGAGCTTTAACTGCCGATAGACCGTCAAACACTCCTTGACGACTTCAAAAGTCCCTTTGCGTCCGGCTGGATCGGCATCGAGCAACACGATCAATCGCTCAAAGCGCGTCTTTGAAATCGCATCCCCATATCCCTCCCCGAAGCGGTTCGTTCCGAGGCCGGCCGTATTTCGAAACCCCTTCGATACCATCTGGAAGGCATCGATCAGTCCCTCGACGATATTCAAGGTCCCGTCCTCCGGAACCCAATGTTTGGCGTAGTAGAGGTTGAAGGGGGCATCCACCTTAAAATCGACGCAATTCTTGTATTTAGGGAAGTCATCCATCTGCTCAGGTGGAACGGATTGAAGCCGCGCCGATGTCGCCGCCGCTACGAATCCCATCACCCGCCCCTGTAAACTCCGCCATCCAATGAGGATTCGATAGAAATCACCATAGTCCCGCGTCAGGATGCCGGTCGCTTTGATCTCATCGATGCTGAAGCCTTCCTTCACCAGAAGCCGGATCAAATCGGTCCGGTCCCTGATGTATCCGATATCGTGTTTCTGCAAGACCTCGGGGGAAAGCTGTCGTTCGATGATCAAATAGTCCCAAGCCTCTTTCGCTTCGGGCAGCGCCCAGTCGGCCTTCGCTTGGGCCATGATCACCTCCCGCAGATCCCGCTTTCGGTTCGCGCGCCGCTCCGGGAGCTGATAGCCCACCCTGGTTGCGAGCTCCTTTAAGGCGATGGCCTTGTCCCATCCTTTCAGCTTGCACACAAAGTCAAATACATCGCCTCCGGTCTTTCCATCCGCGCATTGAAAGCAGTTAAACAGCTGCTTTTGAAGATCGATCTTAAAACAGCCGTGCCCGTGGCAGAAGGGACACTCCTCTAAAAAGCGGCGGTTTCCTCTCCCCTTCACGATCCGGCCTGTTTCGGACTGTACGATCTCAAGGATGTCGGCGCGTTCTTTCACCTCCGAGAATGCATTGACAGGCTGTGGCATGATCACCCCCATTCAAAAGAAGTTGGCGAGCTGATCTAGAACTGATAGAGCTGACCGGTCTCCTCCGGCGGCTTCGGCCAGCCGGCCGGCGGAGCACCGGGCCCGGAGGCCGGAGGCTCCGGAAGGTCCCGAAATGCCGGTGCGATCAACGGCTCCGGGGTAGGACGATAGGGCGCGGGAGGAAAATTCAGCTTTTTCTTGTAGCGGCGCGTTTTGTGCGCCATCAGACGGTTGACAAGGAACGGACGAACCCCGGCGACGAAGCAGAGCGCTTTGTGATCAGCCAGATTCTGGATATCGTCCGGACTCAATAAGTCCGCCTCTCGTTCGGTGATCCGGACCTGATTGCCCCGGAGAAAGGATCGCGATCGCTCTTTCACCTTGATTAATGTCTTCCCGATACGTTCAGAGAGCTCCTTGCATTTCTTTATCGGTAGCCCCTGAAAATAGACTTCGAATTTACGATTGGCCTGGAGCGAAGCCTTTTCGTGGCGCTCGTATTGATCGAGTTGCTCATCCGTCTGATAAAAGGTCGCGACCCCGACGCGAGCCGAGCGTGCCGTGACGACGAAATCGGGCATGTCCGGAAGATAGATATTGTAGAACTCATCGAGGTAGAGAAAGAGCGGGAGGCCCTCTCCCTCTTTTCGATTGGGACGCTCATAGACCTTCAGCATCAGGGCTCTGAGGACGACGGCCGCGGCCAAGCGGGCTTTCGGATTGCTTTGCGGACTGGCGATGATCAGGAGGGTCGGCTCACGAAAAAGTATCTCCAAATCAAGATCGGATCTCGAGAATGCCGCGGAGATCTCGGGATCGCTGAGGAAATCCAATTTGTTCAACATGCCGGCGAGAAGCTCCGGCAGCCGATGTTTGCTCTCGGAGAAAAGCTGAAACTCCTCCTGCACCTTCTCATTTCTGCAGTACTGCACCGCTTCTTCCAGAACCTTGATTCCCCTGACGCCTAGCTGATAGAGAATGGGAAGATTCACCTGCGTCGGATCGGTAAAGGTCTGCACCAGCGTACAGTAAAGCCGGAAGAGGCGCCTTTCCTGATCGTCAAAATATTTGCTCTGCTCGTCCGCGCGCGTATTCGGTTTTCCATAGACCATCTGCTCGAGTCTCGCCAGGGCGACGCCTCCGATGGAAGCGGCCAGCGGTTCAAACCCGATCCCCTCCTTATGATAGGGGTCGATGAGAATCACCTTTTTCCCATGTTTATTCCAGTATCCGGCGACGGTGTCATAGATCTCGGGGGCTTTGACATCGAGGGCCACGACGGAACATTTCCCCTCTGCATCTTTTAGCAATCCAGGGATCATGAAACCGGATGTCTTACCGGCGCCCGCTCTTCCTTCCACCAAGATGTGCTCATATCTGTCTTTTTCTGAAAGGGTGAGTTCCACCCGCATTCCCAAAAGTCCTCTTTCACCGAAAGGCCATGAATTGACTCGAATGAAAAAAGCGGTGCTCAGGAATCGGTAAAAAACAGCCGCCACGACCCACAGCGCGATCGCGACCGCGGCCAGTTTAACTCCTTGCTTGAATGGAGCAACGCCTTGATGGATGAACAAAGCCGCCGCGCTCATTAGAAGCAGCAAAAGATAAACAAGGATAGATCCCAGCGCGTTTAAAGGCCACTTTGTCCAATTGCCGAAGGGGCGCATTATTTCGAGAATCGTTGCAAAACGGCCTGTGCCCCGTTTCGATCTCTTCTTGAGAAAGGGGATCAAAAGCAGAAGCAGAAACCCGACTCCGAATAAAACCAAGAAAAATGGATCGATATCCTTTAGCGCCTCTTCGGAGATCATCCGCTCCATCGCTCCTTCTCATTGAGTCGTCGGGAGAGAGATCCCAAAGATCGATCGTCCCTTCCAGATCAGATTCGCGCCTCTCCGCCGTATCTCGGTGACGAGGCAGCGTATGGCCACGCGCTTTACCGTCAGCCCCTGGATTCAAAATCGCCTCTTGGTCCGCATTTCAAAGCAGCGGCGGGGAGTTCATCTCGCGCCAAGAGACCTGGCCCGTATTCTATTAAATCGGGGAGGGTCGCTTCACTGTCATTTTGGACCCCCCCCTCAAAAAAGCAGATTCGCTAGGCACAGAGCGGCTGCAATGCATTTCTTAATGGAAAAAGAAGGGGGGTCCAAAATGACAGGAAACTGACCCCCTTCGATTTGATAGGGTCGTGATCACACGATACAGAGATGGACAACGCGGTACCCGAGATGGGAAATTCCGAATAGGGGAAATCTTAAGAAGGGAGGTTCCGATGACGAAGATGCCGTTTGTGTTTTATTCGATGATGTCGGGCTGGGTGATATCCGTGGCGTTCCTGGGAGGGACGGTCAATGTCGCCTATGCAAACAAAACAAGCGCGCCCGAGCAGTTACTCAAAGAACGCTTTCCGGGGGTGAAGGTCGCAAGCGTTCAGGAGGCGCCCATGAAGGGGCTTTATGAAGTGGTCACCGAGGAAGGCCGCGTCTTCTATTATGATCCGAAAACCGATCATCGCTTCTTCGGCGAGATGATCACAAAGGAGGGCCGAAACCTCTCGGCCGCGCGCAGGGCGGAATTGGCCGCGGCGAAGCTCGATCGCCTCCCGATCGACAAGGCCATCCGCATCGGAACGGGAAAGAATATCGTCATCGAGTTCCTCGATCCGGACTGCCCCTACTGCCGAAAAAGCTCCCGGTTTCTTAAAAAACAGGGCGATCTGACCCGGTACATCTTTTTAATCCCCATCAAGGAAATTCATCCCGACGCGGAGCGTAAGTCGAAATACATCCTCTGCGCCGCAGACAAAAAAGCGGCGTACGACGAGGTCTTCTCGGGGGATCTGGATGACCGGAAATATGAGGTCTGCAACGATCCGATGATCACGGAGATCCTCGACGACCACAAAGCGATCGCCGAAGAGATGGGGGTGCGGGGCACCCCGGTCTTCTTTATCAACAAACATCGGGTCGACGGCGCAAACATCCCGCAGATCGAAACGCTACTGCAGAACGGCCCTTCCTGAAGGTGGATCGGCTCGGCCTGCAGAGAACGGAGGGGAGATCCCCCTCCTTAAAAACAGAAAAACAAGGAGGACATTCGATGAAATCGCGTGAAGAATCTTTTATGAGAATGAGTGTTTTGGCCCTGCTTGCGGTGGTGGCGGTTGGACTTTTATTCGATCCGCTCCTCAACCATGCCTGGGCCGGAACGGGGGGAACCGAAGTCGACTCGCTCTGGACCATGATCACGGACGGGCTGGAGGGAGGATGGGGCAAACTGGCGGGCGTGCTCTTGATCGTGGTCGCGTTGGTCTCCTTTGTGAACGCCTATATCGTTCCCGGTATCGTGGCGTTCGTCCTGGCATTGACGGTCGGCGTTTGGCCTGCCGTGGTCAACGCGCGATACACGCTGACGATGTAATCAAGAACGAGTATGCCTGTAGCAGGCCGTCTGCATGCGGCCTGCTACAGGGGAGGCGCGAATGTCGATCTTACTGCTAATCTCCCTCATTTTCGGTTTGATCGGTGCCGAGGCGGCGGCATCCACCTGCGGGGATAAGAGCTATTTCTATGAAAGCAATCCTCAGGGCTGGTATTGGAAGCGGCTCTGTCCCGACATGGAAGAGAAGAAAAATGAAGAAGACACCCCCCTTTCGGAAGGCGGGAATCAGCACCGGTTGCTCAAAAAAGAGGAGGTTGAAATCCCATGGGAGATTCTCGATCGGCTCGATCCGGACGAAATCAACCGGCTGGAGAGAGAGAGTCGTAAAATCGCGGTGATGCGCCCGTCCGAGAAAAATGTACGGGAATATATGAGGTACAAAAACTGGCTCGTGGACAAGGCCCAGCGCTTCACCGACACGACGAAGCTGCTGGCGAAGACCGATCCGGAGCTCGCCTCCCGGATTGCCGGTATTCCCACCTCGGCCTATGCAAAAGAAGCGCAGACCCGATTCAAACAGGACGCCTCGGAGGAAATCTTCAGAGGATCCGGTCAGAAAACCGGCTTGGTGGTGATGGTTCAAGAAGGATGCATTTATTGTAAGGATCAGGTGCCGGTGATCGAGCTCTTCGCGAGGACCTACGGGTGGGATGTCCAATACATCGATATTCAGCAGAAACCTTCGCTCGCTCAGAAGCTCGATGTGCGCCCGGTGCCGGACCTGTTTATCGTGCTCAATCGCAACGACCAGGCGCTCTGGCAGCGAATCGGAATCGGACTCCACACGCTCGACGAGTTAAAGCGATCGGTCTTATTCGGCCTTTATCTTTTAGGAGAGATCAAAGATGAATCGCTTATTCATTAACATCGTGGCGATCTGCCTGCTCCTCGACCTCGGCGCCGCGGCGGCTTATGCCGGATCGATGCAGGAATTTCTCGATAACGCGGTCATCGAGGTGGAGAATCCGACGGCCGTGCAATCCCAGGAGCGGAATTTTCTCTGGGGAGGCGGCCTTCATCTTCGCACCCCCAATATGGTCTTCCAGCCCTTTCAGGTGACCCCCCCACGGCTGAAAGCGGGATGTGGGGGAATCGATATTACGTTCGGGGGATTTAGCTACTTCAATCAGGAACACCTGGTCGACTTCCTCGAGCAGGTGATCGCCGCGGCCCCGGCCTTCGCCTTCAATGTCGCTTTGGCGACCGTCTGCGAGCAGTGCGAGACCGCCGCGACCACGCTGACGTCGCTGGCCAATTCCATAAACGGCCTGAACATGACCAGCTGCCAGGCGGCACAGGCGCTCGGCGGCGCCACCGGACAGCTGGTCGGAAATACGATCAACGAGCGCATTATCGGCGGGCAGGAGAGCAGCTGGCTGCGGGGGGTCAACGAGTCGCTCTCCTCGGCGAGCCGATTCGTCCAGGATTTTGAGCAAACCTTGACCGCCGCCGGCTGTGATCCGGCGAATCCGGCCTGCGTTCACTATAACTTCAGACAGCCGCTGCTGACGCGCGCCCTGGCCGATACCTACTTCAATGACGGACCGACCGAGTATTTCCTCCGATACCTGATCGGAGATGTCATTCCGATATTCCCGACCGATCTCTCCCAAAGCCGGGGGATCACCCCGATGGTCCTTTCGGAATCGGCCCTGGGCGGGGATTTTAGCGCATTAATCAGTCAATGGATTTGGGGGAGCAATCCCGGGGAGTGCACCCAAGTCAGTGTGGATCTACCCGGCTATCAGATTATCGCAAGCGTTCCGACGCCGGTGACGGTTACGCTCCAGACCCTCTGCAGCCGGGTCGGCGTCCGGATGGACAGCATCTTTGACAAATTGGTCAATCGTCAGGCGCTGGTGTCCGATGACCTCCAATTTCTGAACGCATTTCGAATGCCGCTGTATAAATTAATCAACCTCCTCTCCATTCAGCCGCTGCATATCAGCACCTTGCGCGTTGAATTAATCAACATTCTCTCGACCCAGCTCGCCTATGAGACGCTCTCGGCGATCGCCACCGAATTCTACCGAGGGGTGGCGCGTCTTGAGACCGCCGGGCGCTCCGATCGGGATCCGCTGAATGGGGAGGACGCCCGAATGATGCGCCAGAGAATGGGCGGCGTCACCCGCGCCGGCTACGAGTTGACGATCAGCCGGTATGACAATTTCCATAAACAGTTGGAGACGTGGCAGAAGACCGTGGAGTTGGAGAAGCGATTGGTGGGGCAGATGGCCCAGCATCCGATCCTCGGCGCCTATCACTTCTCCAAAGGTCTTGTGAACATGCAATAGCAGAGGACAAAGATGATCCGGCTCGAATCGTGTGAGGAAAATAGAAACCCGATAGCTTCGGCGGCTCGCAATCGGAAGGGTTGTTTTTCAGAAGCCTTCCTGAGCGCGATGATGACGCTGCTGCTCGCCGCTTCCTGGACCTTCGCACAAAACCCCGCGGCGTCGGGCGATGCGGCCGGCCGCCTCGCGCTGGATCGCCTCGGCACCCTCCAAGGGCTGCAAGAATTCACGAATCCGCTCCTCGGAAACACTCCGATGACCACGCTCGATGGCAGGCAGAATTTTACCTCCCGGCTCTCCTGCCCCGCTTCGACGGAATTCCTGAATCTTCTGGCCGTCCCCTCCGCGACAGGAGATCTCTCCCAGGTGATCATCGGCCAGGACACCGACCTGGATGGGACCGGAGACGCCTCCTACCAGGTTCCGTTCGGTGTATCGGGAATCTGCGGAAACGGAATCATCTCCTGCGATCCAGGCACCTGGAACAACTGCCGGTATTATCGCTGGACCGCCGGAAGCGATGGGCGGGCTGGATTGCAAAACGCGACTCCGACCGCGCTGGGCGGCTGCTTCTGTATCAATGCCAGCTGTGGAAACAACCTTGCCTTTTCGAATCTCGGATCGATTCTCACCACGTTGGGCGGGGGTGTTGTCGGCGCTCTTCAGAAAAGCAATCCGAACTACGCTATCAGCGATGTCCGCATTGATGGGAGCGCAATCACCTATTTCGGTCAAAACGCCGGGTCCTGCACGCCGGCGCCGGCGACCGTCGCGCGCGAGCTCCTATTCAATGACCCGGTCGCGATCGCCGGCGCGCTCGATGCGGAACTCGCCGCGCAGTCGGCCGATCCGGGGAGCGCCTATCCGCTGCTGACGACTTCCCCGGCCGCGCGGGATCAGACCGCGGAAATACGCCGGTGTCGCCTGGAGCGGTCGGTGAACGTCGCTTCGGTCAACACTCTCTGTCAGTTTCCTCCCCCGGCCGGGGCGCTGCAGTCGAATGAGCAGACGGTGATCTTAAAGGTCCTCAGCGGAACGTTTCGCGGCAACAACGACTGCCGATGCTCCCGCGTCTCGGATTATTGCAACCCGCCGGCCGCCGCCCCGCATGCTTCCGTTCCGGAAGGCGCGGTATTCCTGGGCACCTCGGCGGAGTCTTTCCGAAATCGAAGCCAACGCGATGGGCTCGATCGGTGTACCTATGACAGCTACGACTACTACCGGCTCTGTACACGACGGTCGGACGTCCTCTCAGAGGCGACCACCGACAGCTGCAGCGCGCTCGATTCAGACCCCGAATGCTCCCTTCGGGAGGAAATCGTCGATGGCGTCGCGACTTTTCGCATTTTCAATCCGACAGGGCTCTCTCCGATCGAATCCTGCGTGACGTTAAACGGATCGGCGTCGAGTTACCACATCTGCCGCGCCTGGTGGGAGAAAACGCGCTCCTATCAATGTCGGATCGGCGATGGTTTCAATTTCGATGACGCGCGCCGGAGAATGTCCTCCGTGACGCAGAGCGTGACCGATCAGAGCGCCTCCGTCCGCTTTCAGGATTTCAGGCAGGATGAGAATGGAAGCTGGGTCAGCATCGGCGGCTCGATTGGAACGCCGGCGCGAGCCACGTTTGCGGGATGCGAGATGGCGTGTAAAACCAGGCGTCCGATTCAGGATACAGACGCGGGCGCGGCGGGGCACACCGGCCAGTTCCGGACCTCGACCCAGAGCTATGAGTTTTTCTACAGAAGCTGCGGCGGCGGTTCGTGTCCGGCCGGGCCCGGGGAAGAGCTCCTCAAAGACTGCCAGTGCATCGATGAATTCGCGGAGGCGGCGGCTCTGATGAGTGCCTTGGAACGGGCGGGTGAGGATTTGATCTGCAGCAGCGGCGTGAGACGGTAGGGTTCAATGTGAACGGATTCGACAAAAAGATCAGAGACATTATGAGAGATCCGACGATTTCGAGCTGGCTGAAACTCACGCTCAAAACAGCGCTGGAGAGAGACTCTGTTCAAGCATACGGAGACGCGGTGGTTCTGAAGAACATTTTAAAAGAGAGAATGGATCGCCACTGGGGGCATTCCCGATGACGATGACGCCGCACTCCGAAGAGAGCGTACAACCTAAATCGGCGGGGATGATGGCCGAGGCGATCCTGTCGATTTTCTTGTTTCTTGCTTCATCCCTCTCATCCGCTGCCGCTCAAAACTTAGTCTGCGGCCAGGACCTCAACGGGGACGGCGCGACCACCGGAAGTGCGGAGAGCGGTCAGTGCATGAACACACCGGAGGGTCCGCTCTGTCCCGTCGGCGCCGTCGGCTGCACTGCGACCTATCGACAGCCGATCTGCCCCCCCGGCGGCGGCATCAATGGAAATTCGGATCGATGCGAGGCGCCGATTCAGCAGGTATGGAGGCCGTGGCTCTTTATGGAACTGGTGGGACAATCCGGCCTCTGGGCGTTCCGATTACAAATCGATTTGACCGATGACGGTCTATACGACCTCACGGTGACCAATCCGGGCGGTCCTCAAATGATCCGATCCTTTGAGGAAAACGGATTGGCGATTGCCAGCAGCACCGTGGCGAGGACCACCTATTGGAGCCTGACGACCGGAGGTGCTTGGAGCTCCTCCTCGGACTTTTCCGGAGGAAATTGGTGGAGTGCGAGCCAGTCCGGACCCCAAGCGAATCGACAGGCCGCCGCAGGTTACCTCAAAGAACACGTTCGTCTTACATACGCAATTGCGCCGGCAGCGGTTCGGCTCCAGCCCGGCAGCGAGTGGTTCGGGGAGGGATTCTGCTTCAATCTTCAGGACGATCGCTGCTATTCAGCCCAATGGGAGCGGCCCTATGATGGCTGCCCGAGCGGGTATCTCCTCGATAGCGCCGCCGGGGTCTGTCAAGCCCCGCCTCAGTGCGCAGTCGGAACCTATGACAGCAATCGAAACGAATGTTATGAGGGGGACTCCACCTGTCCCCTCGGAGGAGAATACAGCTGCATGAACAACAATGGCGCCTATCAGTGCTCGTCGAACCGGTGCATCGATCTGACCGCGAATCCCCCCCAAACCGTGACCCCGGACATGACCGCCTACCAGAACGACGGGCAAGTCGATCCAAGCAGCGGAATGTGTCTCGGTCCTCTCTACATCTTTAACGGAACGCCAGGGGAGTGCCGGCCCGCGGGGGCGGGAACATCGTTCTTTGATTGCTGCGACAACGCGCGGGAAGATTTTCTGATCTTCCGGGAGTATTGCACCGAGAACGAGTGGCGGACGAATACACTGCGCGATGCGGAGAGCTGTCATTTCATCGGCGATTACTGCAAAACCCGCTGGCCGCTGGTCGGCTGCGTGCAGCGCGCCAACGTCTACTGCTGTTTTAACTCGAAGCTGGCCCGGGTGATCCAAGAGCAGGGAAGGGGACAACTGACGAATTTCGCCCCCGACGGTCAATGGGGGAGCACCGCGGCCCCCAACTGTATCGGTCTTACACCGGAAGAGCTCCAATACATCGATTTCAGTCAGGTCGCGCTTCCTTTGGATGGGGTGGTTCCCCGCGGCGACATCGCGGTCCAACAAGAGATAGGAAACAAAATCGATGCGTTTTATCGCAACCTGCAGCCTTAGGGTCATCGTAATGATCTTCCTATCCGCGGGCGCGGTTTCCGACACCTTCGCGGCGCCGGAAATCAAACCCTCCGGGAGGGGAGTCCGCCTCGGCACGGTCGGCGCCACCTATCCGATCGCGGAGCCGGACGCGCTGATTGAAATCGAAGAAGCCGCGAAGCGGGTGAACTGGGAGAAGCTCCTTGAGAAGAAAAAGATGGAGAAAATGATTCAGTCGTATCGGCCGAGCGGTCTGATCTCCGTGCCGCGCGCCCGAGTCGCTCGCAGCTATCCGGTCGATATGACCTATACCCTGACACAGGAGATTCCGGACGGGAGGGGAGGGGTCCTTTATCCAAGCGGGTTCACGTTCAACCCGCTTCAATATGTATCCCTTCCCAATATCTTGGTTTTCATCGACGGATCGGATCCGGACCAGGTCAATTGGTATGGCGCTTCTTCTTACGCGAAGGAGCCCCGCGCGATGCTGCTGCTCACCGATGGGAATTACTTCGAGCTGATGGAGAAATTTAAACGGCCCGTCTTCTACGCGAACGGCAGCCTCCTCTCGCGCATGAATCTGACCGCTGTTCCGGCCGTGGCGATTCAAAAAGGATCAATGATCGAGGTGCATGAAATTGAGCCGCCTGGAAAAAAACAGCCACGATAGGCGCTTCGGCTTCCGGAGCGTCGATCTCATGAAAACGCGGCGGTATCACATCCTCCTCTTTGCCGCCGCCCTGGCTCTGTGTCTCGCCGGGCATACGGCCATGGCCGCTCCGAGCGGAACACCGATGAATCCGGTCAAAGAGGTCTGCTGGAATTGCATCTTTCCGATCAAGATCGGCGGGATTACCGCCATCCCCGGCGATATGCCCGATCCACCCGACGCCGAATTCGTCCCCTGCATCTGTCCGGCCCCGCCGCCGGTCTTCTTTCGGCCCGGAATCCCGATCAGCTTTTGGGAGCCCCGCCGCTTGGTGGAAACGGTGAAGGATCCCTACTACTTTCCGGCGCTGGGGGCCTCCTTCGCGAATCCCTCGAACGGCTTCTTCGGAGGGGCCAACAGCCGGGTCGGAAGTCAGCAGCATGCCGGCGTGAGCACTTTCGCCCAGGCGCATTACTATATCTTTCCGGTCTGGGCCATCCTGGAGCTGCTCGTCGACTACGTCTGTGTGGAGCACTCCGGATTCGATCTGGCCTACATCACGGAAATCGACCCCCTTTGGAACAACGACATGCTCGCCTTCATGATCAATCCGGAGGCGCTGCTCTTCGCCAACCCCGTCTCGCAGCTCTCTTGCATCGCGGACAGTGTCGCGGCCAACAGCGGGCTGCCTCTCTCCGCGCTGTTCTGGTGCATGGGGTCGTGGGGTTCCGCCTATCCGCTCACGGGACACGTCAATGAGGATGCCTATATTCAGGCCAACGCGGCGATCGCCGCCAGGATGATCTATAAACTGTCTCGGGAATTGCTGGTTTGTGATGCCGGAATCAATCTGTGCGCCTGTGTCCCCACACCGATCTGGGTGAAGCACAATTACCGGATTCAGATGGCGAAGCCGGTGCGCGATTCCACCTGCCAGCCGATCGGACGAAGCAGCCTGATCTGGGGGAGCATGAAAAACCCGCCCTTTCGGGCGGGAGGAAACGTGAACGACAATTTTCTTTGGGTCATTTTCAATCGGAGAAAATGCTGTGCGCTCTAGAATATTCGAGCAAGCGGGCCGAGGCACCCCTCATTCGATCCTCAGCCGCCGCGGTCTTCTGATCATGATCCTCTCTCTTCTGCTTCTGGCGGTGTTCATCTTCGGCTGGCGATCCGAGGCGGGGGGGGAGGCTCGCGCGATCGAATTCGAGCCGCAGAGCGGATGCGACCAAATCGAAGCGATCGAAGGAGAGTCGATTTATCTTCGGTCGGCCTCTTTCGAATGCGACCTGGCGGCGGGAAAATTGACCGCGCGACTCGATCCATCCGTCGCGGTGATCCGGATCTATGTGAATGGAAAGTTCTGGAGAGCGCAATATGTCGGATCGAGCGATCCGGAATCACTGAGGCAATCTATGAACGAGGCGAAGATCGGCGCGAATCGCCTGACCGTGCCGGAGAATCTCACGACGCGGGAGATGGAGGAGCGCGCCGGGAGGAGTGTCGATTCCTTCCGCTCCGACGAGACGCAGGACCGAATCAAAAGAGGTCAGGAGGCGATCGGCCGGAGATTCCACCCCGACGCCTCCGACAGCCTCAACCGGGAGATCCCGGCGCGCCCCCCGGCCGGAATCCTCCCTTCCTCCGAGCGGATCTATCTTTTTATCTCATCGAGTCTGCCGCAAGAAACCCTTCGCACCTACGCCGCGGCGCTGGCTCGGCTGCATGACCCGAATATCGTGATGGTGTTGCGAGGTTATGTCGGAGGAATGAAGCGAAGCAAGCCGCTGCAGGAATTCGCCATGGGCATTCTGCTAAAAAATCCGGACTGCCTCGCACATAAAACGGCGTGCGAGCGGTTTTCAGTGCGCCTTGAGATCGATCCGAATCTGTTCCGGCGCTACAACATCCACCAGGTTCCCGCCCTTGTTTATGTTCCATCCATTCGGGTCTCGGAGGATTCCGGGGGAGAGGGCCTGATCGAAAACGCGGAGGTAGGGACGTATTACCACATCGATGGGGATGCTTCTTTTGAGTTTTTGATCGGACAGATTCAGGAGAAATCAGGAAGCGGCGCTCTGCGACGGATCGCGACGGCGTTGCAGAGCGAGCGAATCGCAGAATAAGGAGATTCCCGATGGATCCGCATTATATCCCGAAATATCTGGACGCGATGCCGCAGATACTCTGGTGGGAGCTGGATGAGCTGCTATTCCTCGCCGGGGGGCCCTTGGTCGGCATTCTCACGGAGCACCCGATCATCGGAGCGGGCATCGGCTTTCTCTTCCTGAAAGCCTATACCCGAGCCAAAGAAAACAAGCAGCCGGGGTTCGTCTGGCACCTGCTCTACTCATACGGGCTGTATGGGATTCCGGCCCGGATTCCGGAGTTTTGGATTGTGCAGTTCATCCGGTGATCGGGACAAACGAGCCGGTTCATCAATCGAAGGGGCGGAAAATGTCTTGGTATAACGAATGGACGAAACTAGGGAAGGAGAACTATATTCTCAGCGTCATGAGCCTGGCGATGGCGCTTGCCTTGACGGTGATGAGCTTCGCCTTCTACCGGCTGTATACGAACAAAGCGGTCACGGTGACCCCGCCCAGCTTCGAGCGGGAATATCAGGTCGCGGGGGACCGTGTCTCCCGATCGTATCTTGAGCAGACATCCGCGTTTTTGGCCGATCGGCTCTTATCGGTCAGTCCCGCGAACGCACGACAGTCCTTCGACATGATTCTCCCGTATCTTACGACCGACCCCGGATTGGTGAAGATCATCCGCGAAGAGCTCAACCGGCAGGCGAAGGTGATCGAGGAGACCGACACCTATCAGATCTTCTACCCGATGAAATACATGATTTCCGAACAAAAAGGCACGATTGTGGTTGAAGGCGCATTGCGCCGGATCATCGGGAATATTTATAAGCCGCCGGAGGAAACCAAGCGGATCGCATTTTATTTCATCGTCCGAAACGGACGATTTCTCGTAACCAAAATCGAGGCGGACTAAGATGAATCAAACGATCCTTCGCTCCTTGGGAATTCCGATCGCGACCGCGGTCGCATGCTTTCTCATCGCGGTCGGGGCGGCCTCGGCCGAAGAGAGCATCCAGACGGTGGAAGGAGACGGCTATCACTACGTCGGGGTCGCCCTAAGAGGACTCATTCGCGTGGTCTGCCCTGAGCCTTTTACCAGCAAGAAATACTCGGCCGAGAAGGAGATGGAGGTCACCCTTGAAGGGAAGAACGCCTATATCAAATTTCTCCCCTCGGAGATCACCCGTCCGGATGGCGAGATGAGCCTGTCGTATTCGAGCATGCCCCGGGATCTTTATCTGGAGTGCGGGGGAAGAGTGTTCTCCCTCATTCTGCTTCCAAAAGAGGAGATGCAGACCACCACGGTGGTGCTGCGGGTTCCGCTTGTCGATCAGGAGAAAGCGCGGCAATTTGAAAAAGGAAATGAGTATGAGGAAACCCTGGAGCGGCTGATTCGGGCCGCCTATCGTGAGGAGCCACCGGACGGATATCAGCCGGTGAAGGTCGAGGAGGTGGCGATGCGCTTCGAGGAGCTCGACCTGCTGCTCACCACACAATATAAAGGCGCTGAATTTATCGTCTCGGTCTATCTCATCAAGACAAATCGGGCGATCGAGGAGATCAGTGACGCGCTCTTCGTGCCGTATCTTAAAAATCCGCTCGCCATCACCATCGTGAAACCTCGGCTCTCCGAGAACGAATCCTCTCGGATGATCGTGGTCACGAGAAAAGAGTAGCGCGATGATCGAAAACTCCCAAAAAGAAAAAAACCGAAAATATATCGTTTTGGGGATGGTTCTGATCGTTCTGGTCGCAATCCTCTTTCTGCTTCCGATGATCTTTACCGGAACCGCGGAGCCGGGCCGCTCCGCCGGGCCGCCGGTAAGAGTGGTCGATGAGAGAAAACTCTCGGAGGAGAGCTTCAACAAGACGGTGGGCGATCGGATCACCGATCTGGAGCAGACGGTAAAGAATCTCCAGAAGGAGATCTCGAATGAGAAAGTATCGCGCTCTTCAGGCGGGCCTCGGTTCTCTTTTAAATCGCCTGAACCGGAAGACGCCGCGGCCGGTCCTCTACCGGCCCTGGACCAGTTGGCGCCGCGACCGCCGGTGACGGGTGCTCCGATGGTGCCGCCTCCATCACCGGCCCGCACGGCGGGGATCCAGGCGCCCAGCAAACCGAGCAAGCGGCTCCTCACGGGACTGATCGCTTCGGAGCGGCCGAAATTCGAAGAGAAGAAAACGGATGACAAAAAGCCGGAAAAGCCCGCGAGCGTCGGCATTCCCGCCTGGTCCTTCACAAAAGCGCTTCTGATCTCAGGGGTGGATGCGCCGACCAAGCAGAACGCAAAAGGAGACCCGCGACCCGCGCTGCTGAAGTTGACGGGGAAAACGGTCCTTCCGAACAGGGGGAGCGCCGATCTGCGCGAGTGCTTCGTCGGAGGCTTTGCAAGAGCGGATCTCTCCGGGGAGAGGGTGTATTTCCAAACCAAGGTCCTCTCCTGCCTCACGCCGAGCGGAAGGCGAATCGAAAAGGAGGTCGATGGCTATGTCGCGGGCGAGGACGGAAAAGACGGTCTTTTAGGCCGGGTCTACAGCAAGCAGGGGGCGCTCCTGGCCCGGACCTTGGTGGCCGGCTTCCTCGACGGACTGGCGGGGATTTATGAACAGCAAGCCACGATCGTCTCGATTCAGCCGACCGGCACCGTCTCGACCATCGATTCGGGCAAGGCGCTTCAGGCCGGCCTCTTCGCGGGCTCGGCCAGCGCCGCGGAGAAGCTCGCCGACTTCTACATGAAGCTCGTCAACGACACTTTTCCCGTCATTGAAGTCGCGGCGGGCCGTGAGGTCGATGTGGTGTTTATCAGCGGACTTGATTTCGAACAGGAGGTGCTCCAATGAAGACAACCGCGCTCGTCTTATCGATCTGCTTTCTCTTCGGCGGCTGCAGCAAGGTGCTGCTGCCGTACGAAGAGGAGGCGAACTGTCGGAAAGGGGTCGACGAAGGCGTTTGCGCCTCGATGTCGGAAGTCTATGAATATACCCTGGATGAGCGTCCGGCGCGGCATCCGAAACATCTCTCGAAGGAGAAAGAGGCAAAATGAAAATGACAGCGATCGTCGTCAGCGTCTTTTTACTGGCTTCTTGCGCGAGCGCGAAGCCGAAAATAAAAACGCTCGATCATGAGACCGACCAAAAACCAGCTGCAAAAAGTGTATATGACAGCGAGCGCGAGGAAGCGATGGCGAAGCTGCTGCAGGCGCCGCCGACACCGCTGCGGGTGCCCCCGACCGTGTTGCGCATTCATATTCTCCCTTATGTCGATCGCGGCGGGGGCTTTAACGGCGATAAGTACAAATTCATCACAGAGGATGAGGGCCGTTGGATATTGGATAACCAGGTGCTCTCGAAGCGCCGGCCCGAGATCAAAGAGCTCAAGCCACTGGAGAGCGCGAAGCCGGCCCGGCTAGGGAAGTGAACCGATAGGAAGCGTGCGATGAACGCGACACAGTATAAACATTTACTCGCCCGAAAGGACCTCGCGGATTTTCTGCCGTATCAAGATTACACGGGGCATGGGATGTATATTCTCTCAGACGGCGGGCTCGGATTCGCCGTCGAATGCACTCCGCTTCCGGTGGTTGACGACAAAGTCTACAAGGGACTGCTCTCCACGCTGGCCTGTATCCCCGGAGGGGCCGCGGTTCAGTTCATTCTTTTCTCCTCGCCCGACTCTACTCCGATCATCGACCGCTGGTTGCAACTGAAGACACGCCGTGACGGCCTCTGCGGGGAGGTCGTTGAGAATTACAAATCCTTTCTGGAAAGAGCGTCCTGGTCGAAGATCTCCAAGCACTTTACCGCGCCGCTTCGAACGTTCCGTCTGGTCATCACGGTGAAGATCGGCGGCAAAGAGAAAGAACACACCCTGTTTGATCAATTTCTGAGAGCGATCTTCGGGAAGAAGCACGCGAACGGCCATACTCCGCTCTCCGATGAGACGCGCTATAAGGAGGCCTGCGATCTGAAGGATAAGTTCACCGGAGCGTTGAAGGGCGCGTTTCTCAATCCGGCGCCGCTTGATCCGAACGGCTTGATCGGTTTTGTCTATCCCCTCCTGAACGGGAGGCACGACATGCGTCATAAGCCGAAGTGGGACGGCGCCCGCATCTCCGACATGTGCATCGCGAACGACACGGAAGTGGTTCGCGACAGGGAATATGTCAGCGTCGATGATATCTGCGTCAAGTCGCTCAACGTCAAGGAGTACCCGGAAGCGTGGTCGCTCGGCCAGGTTCTCGATTATACGGGGAATATATTCACCGACCAGAATCACGACCACCCCTTTCTGATCGTGCTGAACGCCATCAAGCTCACCGATAACGAGATGCGGCGGATCGACTCGAATGCGTCGATGGTGCTCTCCCAAAAATATCCGTACGCCCTCTTTCCCCGGCTGAAATTCAAACATATGGACCTGCAGCCCGCCAAAGAGAGGATCGAGAAGGGGGGAAGATGCTACCGCGTGAACCTCTCCTTGATGATCTTCGCAAAAGATCCCAATCACTTGAACACCGCCGCCGGATCGTTCACAAGCTATTTCAGGGGGCTGGGATTCCGACTGGAAGAGGACCTCTACATTCACCTGCCGGTTCTGCTTTCGAATCTCCCGTTCGGATACGATGCCACGACGGCGGGATTTCTCAATCGAGGTCGTGTCGTTTTCGAGGAAAACGTCGCGACATTAGCGCCGATCTCAGCCGACTGGAGCGGTACAAAGCCCCAGGTCCTACTGACCTCCCCCCGGGGCGGATTGATGGGATGGGATCTGTTTTCAAGCCCCCGCGGGGGATTCAACGCTTACGTCGTCGGCACCACACGCTCCGGAAAGAGCGTGTTGCTGCAGCTCACCTCGGCCAAGTACCTCCTCGCGAATTATCGCTGCTGGATCGTCGATATCGGACGCTCCTACGAGCGCCTCGCCCACATCTTTGACGGCGAGTTCTTCGAGCAGCGCCTGGATCGCGCCAAGAGCATGAACCCATTCACCACCATCCTTGATGCCGCGATGCTCAACGAGTATCTGAAATTCCTCTGCGATTTCTATTTTCTGATGGGCTCCCCGAAAGAGCGGGTGTTAAACGAGCAGCTGGAGAAGCTGATTTCGTCGCATCTGGCGGACGCCATCCAGGAGAGCTTTCAGAAATACGCGCAGGAGAGCGACATCGACAGCACCTGCGAGATGCTCGAGAAGGTCAGCCATGACAACCGGGTCCGCGATTTCATCACCACGCTGAAGCCCTATCGCTCCAAGGGTCAGTACGGCGCTTTCTTCAATCGGGAGTCGAAGATACGCTTCACGTCGCCGCTCGTCGTGATGGAGAACGATACGCTGGAGAACATCCCGGAGCTTCGGGATCCGGCGCTGATGCTGATGACGTTTCACATCTCTCGGGAGATCTATCGCGTCGAGTCGCACAAATATGCCGGCGACATCGTGATCATCGATGAGGCCCACAAATTCCTCGGCACCCCCCGGATCGACCTCTTCATCGAGCAGGCCTACCGCCGGTTCGGAAAACACGGGGCGGCGATCATGCTCGGCACCCAGGGATATGAAGACTTCCAAGGAGCCGATGGTCTCTCCCGCGCGGGGCGCGTGGTGGTCCAGAATAGCGCCTGGCAGCTCTTTACCCTGCAGCAGGCCACTTCGCGCCAAGCCTTAAAGAAGAGCAATCAGTTCTCCTTCACCCCTTATGAGGAATCCCTCATGGACAGCGTGAAACTCGTGCGAGGGGAGTTCAGCGAGGTTCTGATCTGCGCGGAGGGGATCCGGACCAAAGGGAGGGTGGTTCTCGATTCCTTCTTGAAAGCGATGTTCTTCACCGACGATGAGGTGCGCCACAAGATCAAACAGCTTGTCGCCGCGGGCCGAACTTTCACGGAAGCCGTGCGTGAAATCGAGGAGGCGCTCAAATGAAATGGTACGGCTGGAGCCTCATTGTCGTTCTGATCATCTTCTCGAACATCGCGACGCTCTGGGTGACGAAGCACGCATTAATAAAGATCCGCGTCGTCGATACCGTGGCGCTGATCGATCATCAGAAGGCGAAATGGGTGAAGCTGGCCAAAGACGGAGAGATCACCTTTGATGAAGCGCTCGCGCGCCAGAAGGCGTTCCTCGGACAGCTTGAGCGGGATCTTCAAGAAGAGCCGCTCGTCTTCATCAAACAATGCGTGTTGGGAAAACATGAAGATATCACAGCCCGCTTTGAGCAGAAAAATTAAGATCAGCGCGGTCTTTCTCGCCGCTCTGATTGTTTTCGCGGCTCTTCCCGTCGTCTACGAGCGGCTGCCTTACAAGATCGTGGCGACCAAAGATCGCTCATTTCCCTGGCGGATCTGGATTGAATCTCCGCCCGGAAGCAACTACCGGACGGGAGAGTATGTCGAATTGAGGGTCTTCTTTCAGAACCGATATGTGGAGCATGTTCGATTTTTGATAAAGCAGGTCGCCTGCCGAGGGGGGGATTATCTTCGGGTCGAAGAGGGGGTCTTCTACTGTAATGGGAGGGAAATCGCCAGAGCGCAATTCAAAGACAGCGCAGGCCGGCCCTTGCGGATCATGACATACGACGGAACGATCCCGGAGAAATCGTATTTCGTCTTGGCGTCGCATCCGATGAGCTATGACAGCCGCTATTACGGTTTGGTCGATGAGAAATTCATCGTTCACCGGATGCGGCCGATTATTTAGAAACCTGTTCCTAAAAAAGGGGGGGGAAAGCATGGTCTTTGGATTCGACGTACCAGGTACGGGCATCGAACATTATCTACATGTCGAGCAGCATGTCCTCGTCGAGCATCACCAGTCGATCAGCCTGCATCCTTTATTAAAAAGACCGGCGGTGGCGATCAGATTGGCTCCGCCCGAAGCGACAAACGAGGCTTCTTCCGACGAGAGGACGGAGACGGCGCGGACAAAAGAAGTCGTTCTCTACTTTGATCGTCAGTCCGCTGAAGTCCGCGCCGACGAGCGCGTTAAGCTCGATCTATTCACCCAGGGAGATCGGGTGACTTTAATCGGAATGGCCTCGCCGGAGGGATCGGCGGATCAGAATCGCGCCCTCTCGCGCCGGCGGGCGAAGGCGGCCGAGGCGATGCTCTTGCGCCGGGGTGTCGTGATCGATCGCATCGTGAGTACCGGCGCGGAGCGCTGCAACGAGGAAGAAGAATCCGCCTGGAAGTGCCGGCGGGTGTGTGTCTCGGAAAGGGGGATCTGCGATGGGGAGTCGAAATAGGCTGGCCGGGTGTTTTCTCGCCCTGCTGGTCGGATGCAGCGCGGCCGATGATTTCCAGGGGTGCGTTATCCCTCCGGTCGGTCGCCCCTCGCTCGTCGAGGTAGAGCGCGCTTTCCTCGGACGCCATCCTCAGTTTGGATTCAGAGAAGTGAAGGCGACCGCGATCCCGGGCCTGTTTGAGGTCGATACGGAAGAGAATACGGTCTACTTCTATCCGGAGTCCGGGCATCTTCTCGTGGGGACGCTCTACCCACCCGACGAGATTTTCTCAAAGGCCTCGGCGTTGCCCGGCGGTGAGGGATCTTCGTGATGAACCGAACATTGCGGTTAGTCTCGCTTGCAGCGACTCTACTCCTTCTTCTTCCGGAAACCAGCTTCGCGGATGAGACGATCTACACCTGGGGCTACGGCGATATTATCGCGCAGG
This sequence comes from Candidatus Manganitrophus noduliformans, assembly GCF_012184425.1. Lineage (NCBI taxonomy): Bacteria > Pseudomonadati > Nitrospirota > Nitrospiria > Candidatus Troglogloeales > Candidatus Manganitrophaceae > Candidatus Manganitrophus > Candidatus Manganitrophus noduliformans. The sequence continues at coordinate 54,428 of NZ_VTOW01000007.1, read as the reverse complement.
TCCTCAACGGAACGAAATGGCTGATCGGCACGGGCGATTTCATCGGCCTCTTCAAAATCGTCGCCCTGCTATCGCTGGTGTACGTGATCGTCACCTATTCCGGCAACCTGTTTACCAGAGCGGACCCTTTCATGCTTCCGAAGGTCTACATCGCGCAAATTCTGGTCTGGTCTCTGTTTACCGCCGTCAAGACCGATGTCGTCATTATTGATCGGCAGAACGCGGCCTACGACCAGGTCATCACCGAGGTCCCGATCGGCGTCGCGCGGCCGATCGCCTGGTTCTCGCTCCTGCAAAAAGTCATGGGAGAGCGGATGGAGACGGTCTTCTCGCTCCCGGATGATCTAAAATACACGAACTCCGGATTCTTCTCCGGGATCGGAGCGCTTCTTCAGGCGGGACAGCAGCGGATCATCGACCCTTATCTCTACCTCTCGATCAACGCGTATGTCGTCGACTGCGTCGTTCCGGACGTTTTGGATGGGACCAAAAACGAGGGCGCGCTGGTCTCCTCCGGCACCCTCTGGGAAGATCTCGGAAACACGAACCCGGCTCGAACCACCCTCCTCTATGACAGCGCGAATACCAACGGCGCCGTCGATCATTGCCTCAATGCGTACACGCAGCTCACCGGGCGGCTGAGCACCTATATCACCGACACCGGCCTTCCATACGCCGGCGCCTCGTTGGGCGGGTATTCTTCGCTGCAGCTGTCGAATGTTATCGGTGTCGCATCTCCTTATTTTCTGAATTACACCGCCACCGGAGAAGGCTTCCTTCTGCAGTCGATCTCGATGAATCACCTAAGAGAAGGGTATGCCAGCTGGGCGGCCGCGCACGGCATCTCCGCAACCCAGCTCGGCTATGGGAGCGGAAAAGCGGAGGAGACGGTCCGCCAGAACCTCGCGTTGACCGGCATCCTCGGCTCGAAATACATTCCGGTGTTGAAAGGGATCTTAACGGTCATTCTCGTCACATTCATCCCGCTCCTCATTCTGCTTCTTCTCACGCCGATGATGGGGAAGGTCGCTCTCGGTTTTCTCTTCACCCTTCTGTGGCTCTCCCTCTGGCAGTTGGGGGATGTAATCCTCAATCTGATCATCAATGTGAAGGCAAGCCATTTTCTCACGGTCTCGGCCGGAGGGAACTACATCATCCGGTCCAAAGAGATCGTCGACAGCAGTCTGCTCGACTATGTGAACATGGCCGGCTCTCTCTACTGGATGATTCCAACCATGGCCGCGTTTGTCGCCGGGGGTTTTTCATTCGTCGCCCTCTCCGCGATCAGCGGCGCGGCGGCGGGCTCGATCGGCGGCCAGGCGGGAGGACCCGCGGGGGAGATGGCCGCGGGGAGCGCCTCATACGGAAACCTCCATTACAACTCGGCGAAAGCAAACAGGCAGGATTATTCAAGCTACCTCGGAACCGGCAGCGCCGCGCGGTTCTCCGCCGGAAGCAACACCTGGGATTCAACACGCGCCGCACACAGCTACGCGCAACAGACAGGCTCATTCAGCAGCCCCATTCAGACCTCCTCGATCAGCGCCGCCACCCCTGTCGGAGAGGGATTCGCGCGTGATTTCCAAAGCGGCTTCCAGGGCCGAGTGGGAGTCATGCGGGGTCAGAAAACAGACAACGGAGAGTCGGCGGTTTACGAGAAAGGGAGCACGTTCCGCTCGGAAAACGGCGGCGTGTTTAGCGCCGCTTCCGATTTGATCGTAGCGAAAGACGGCGATGGGGCGGAGCAGATTGTGAGCGGGTCGATTCAGGGGTATGAGAACGGGCGCGAGAGAAGAATGACCATTTCGGGCGGCCGCATCGTGGAGGCCTCCACAACCGATAGCCAAGGCTCCGAAGAGTATAAAGGCGGCGTTCTCAGGAAGACGGGGATTACCGATGAAGAGAACGTCGGCGCGCTAAAGTCCGACGCGGAAGCGGCCGGCATGACGCGGGTGGCGCAGGCGATCGCGCCCGGCATGAAGTTTGAGTATCAATTCAGCCCTTCGGGGGCGCTTGTAGCCGCCTCCCTCTATCGCGGTGAGCAGGCGATCCAGGAGCGTGTCTCGTATCAGGAGATCGACCCCCGGAAGGGGCTGGTGGTTGACACGCAGCAGGGGAGTTTTGAATTCAGCAGCGGCACCGTTTCCGTTCGAGGCGGGACGGTCCAAATCGAAGGGATCTCCAACGGCATGCGGATGAGTTTGGTCGGAAGCCTTAAAGACTATGCGATCCTTCCTGGACCGAAGAGCAATGGGGACGGAACCTTTGTCTTCAGTGCCGATCGAGGTGCCGCCCTGGCTGAATTCAATCTCGGTCCGGACGAACCCGCTTCTCCTGGCGCCATTCGAACCAACATGCTCCAGGACAGTCAGGGGGACATCCGGCGGGTCGGGCTTGACGTCGCAAAAGCGTCCATGGAAGAGGGAATGACGCTCACGGGGACTTTTAAGCCGGAGCAGCTCAAGAGCTTGGCGAATGTTCTGGAGGAGCGCGGAATCCTTCCGAACATCGTCGAAGGGTTAAGAAATATCGCCGATCAGGGAAGATCGGCCCGCGTGGAGGGTCACTACCCCAGCCAAGGGACGATGCCAGGCGATCTTGCGGTCGCCAGCGGCGGCTCCATCGCATCGAAAGACTTTGTCAGCAGCGCGAGCGGGCGCGAGCATCTTCATAAGGATCTTGAGCAGGAGATCATCGGCGCCGGCTTCTTATTACAAAACGCCCTGCAGATGGCGCTCACCGACAATCCAAAACTGGCGAAGAAGGTCTGGGAGCAGGGTCAGCACCAGTCGAATCCCGAAAGATTCGATCGGTTCCAATATGACGCGGCGGTCGCCGGGACGGTCAGCGGCTTGGTCAACGACTGGAAGGTCCTCATGCAGCATTTCCAGACAGATTCGATGCATGCGGGGGGCGCCGTCGATGTGAGGGCTCCCGGGGACTTCGCCATGCCGATCCGGCCTAAAGGCGCGGCCGGCCTTGATTATCGCACGGTTGAAACCGTCAATCTGGTCGGCGCCGCCTATAGCCGTGTTTTAAAAGACGCGGTCTCGGAGGCGGAGGAGAAGGGGTTGTCTGATTCGCGAGCATTTGAGTTGATCGCGCGAAGGGCCGGAGAATTCACCCGGCCGCTTTACCAGAAGGTCGAAGAGGCAAAAGATTTAAAACAGAGCGCGCTGAGCGTCCTCTCCACCGTCGCCAGCTATGTTGACGGCTGGATGCATCGACAGGAGAGCCAAGAAGGCGGAAGCGAGAAGCAAAGTGACCGGAGCAGATGATGGGGGTTGAAGATTTTTTTGATCGGAGGCGGTCAGTCTGTGTCGTGCGTAAACCAGGCCGTACTGCCGGGGATGGAGGGATCGTGCTCTTCCGCCTCTCGGCGCCGACCAAGATCATCGAGGTATTCTTCCTCCTCTTCGAGGCGGGAGATCACGCGGCTTCCGCTTCGCGAACGGAAGAGGCTTGAGAGGACGTAGACGATGATGGCGGCAAGAATCAAAAGGAGGGTCTTCATGGATGAGCACGCTCCGAAATTCGATTCACCCTCTCGGGCTTAAGATGGGCGATCAGAATCATCTCGACTCTTTCCTATGTAAATAGGGTAGCAAGTGCAGATGAGAAAGTCAAAACGAACGATGCAAAATGGCCTCGGGCGGCCGATTCTCTCGGAGACAACACCCCGCGCAGATACCCTCAGACGCAGGCGGGCCTCGCGGCGGTTCTTCACGGCGGCGATTCTACTTCTCTTTCTCGTCTCGTCCAAAAATGTGGAGGCATTCTGCTTCGACGAAGCGGGCCGGATGTTCGCGATCTCTCCGAAGCTACTCGAGGCGATCGCCCGCCATGAATCGCGGCTGGACCCCGAAGCGATCAACCGGAATGCAAACGGGACCTATGACTACGGGCTGATGCAGATCAACTCGTCATGGGCGGACCATCTGGGTGAGAGTATTTGGAAATCGCTCAGCAATCCGTGCCAGAACGTAAAGGTGGGCGCCTGGATTCTCTCAGGATGCATTACGCAATACGGCTACAACTGGACCGCAGTTGGTTGTTATAACGCGCGAAGCGATCAGAAGAGAAGGAAATACGAACGGTTCATATACCGGATGCTTCGTTCCATGGTGGAGATGGATTCTCGGTCGGCAAGTCGTTAGCGGATATACCCCAAGAGCGGTTGTTTGCTCGATCGGATCGGCGGAGAAGCAGGATGAAGAGATGCCCCAGATCTCTTCTCGGAATGGTGATGATCGGGACATTTTTCCTGGCAGCCTGTGGCTTGCAGCGGGAGGGCGAGCGCCGGTCAGACTCCTTCGTGAATCTGAAAGAGCTCTCGATCAGCCCCGCGATCATCGATGACGGAAAACAGATTCAGGTGGGGTGGGATGTATCGTACTCGAGCCCGAGCGGACTGTATACCTTTGAGTTACACGTGGGCGAAGACGCCCTCGCACTCTCCGATCAAACGCGGGTATTTAGCCTGAATTGCCCGCTGCACGCCAGTTGTCAGAGCGAGGGCATGGCGCTCCGGGTCTGTGAATACGGTGGGCGGGATTCCAGTGAGTCGGCGAGCCTTACCTGCAGTGACAGCCCCACAGAGTCAAAAGAGATCAGCCGGACGGGGAATCTCCTGGCGATCGGCAGGGCGTGCATCTTCGATGAGAATGCGGCGATGCTGTGCGATAGCAAGTCGATCGAAATTCATCTGGGATAGCCGGCGCCAGCAAATTGTGAGCAGAAATGGATTTCGCACCTTGGCAGATCTGGTTCATCGCGGGAATACTCCTTCTGGCCGCCGAAATATTCACGGCCGGGTTCGCACTCGCCGGCGCCGGGGTCGGCTGCCTCGCCGCCGCGCTCGCAGCCGGGTTGGAACTTGGTTTTGCCGCGCAGAGTTTCACGTTCTTTATCGTCTCAGCTGCGTTCCTCTACACGGTCAAGCCGATCGTGGAGAAATATTTCTATCTTCCTGCCGGCCGCCAAAAAACGAACGCCGAAGCTTTAATCGGCCAAAAGGGAAGAGTATGTGAACGAATCGACCCGGAGATCGGCCGCGGGCGGGTGCTTGTCGGAGGTGATGACTGGAAAGCGATCTCGGAAAAGAATGCGCCGATAGAGCTCAATGAAGTGATCGAGGTAATCCATGTCCAAGGAACTGAATTGACCGTAAAGAAAGCCCATTTAAATGGAGTCCAAAATGGCTAGCGTCGCTCTCTTTATCCTGGTTGCCGGATTTCTCCTTCTTATTGCGGTTCTCGGCATGAGGATCGTGCAACAGGCGGAGACGATTGTGATTGAACGCCTCGGCTCCTATCATCGAGATCTTAAATCCGGAATCAACTTTATCATCCCTTTGCTTGACAAGCCGCGGGAGATCGACTGGCGCTATGCCGTCACCGATATCGATGGAAGAACGATCATCAAAAAAGAACGGATCAGCCGGATCGATCTGAGGGAGACCGTCTATGATTTTCCAAAACAGGCGGTGATCACCAAAGATAATGTCCAGATCGACATTAATGCGGTTCTCTATTTTCAGATCACAGATCCTGTAAAGACGGTCTATGAGATCGCGAATCTGCCGGATGCGATTGAAAAACTAACACAGACGACGCTCAGAAACTTGATCGGAGAGCTGGATTTAGACGCAACGCTCTCTTCACGCGATCAGATCAATAAAAAGCTCAGGACTACCCTCGACGATGTGACAGGAAAGTGGGGAATCAAGGTCAATCGCGTTGAACTACAAGACATCATCCCTCCCGCGAGTATCCGGGATGCGATGGAGGCGCAAATGCGTGCGGAGCGAGCCAAGCGCGCCGCGGTCCTCGAATCGGAGGGAATGAAGCAATCCAGGATTCTCGAGGCAGAGGGGATCAAGACCGCGGAGATTACCAAAGCCGAAGGATTTAAAGAATCTCAGGTTCTCATCGCGGAGGGGGAAGCCGAGGCCCGCCAGAAGGCGGCAGAAGGAGAAGCGAAGGCAATCGCGCAAATCATCAATGCGACCAAGGAATCGCCGGACCAAAATGCCATCCAGTATCTCATCGCCATGCGATACCTGGAAGCCTCGAAGACGATCCTCGGAGGGGAGAAGAGCAAGCTCATCATGGTTCCTTACGAAGCCACCGGCATCCTATCGGCCCTGGGTGGAATCCGGGAGCTCTTGAACGGAAGCAAGAGGAAGGTGGAACAACCCTAACGGCAAGCCGATCAATCGCACTTACTCGATAAGGAGAAAGCAATCATGGCAGAGGACACAGCTTTAATCCGCAAGCGAAGCGGTAGGCGGAGGGTATCCGCCGATTCACACGCGGTTTCCCTGGAAGATTTCGCCCCGACCGAGCAAGCGCTCTTAACGATCGTTGCGGATCGGAAAAAGTGTCCCATCAAAGATGTGATGCGGGACGGGATTCGGTATTTCTTGAATTCAAATGTAAAGGTCGATATTCAACCGATCGACCTGAGATCCTAGCGAAAGCGAAACTTTATAGGCCGAATATCTCGGGAAAAAATTCGGATCGTGCCGACCCTCGAGTGTTCCAAAATCGATATATCGAGCCTGGAGAGAGATTGGAGTAGGTGATGAAGAAAACAGATAACGATTGGCCTGAGCGGATGGAGTTCATATATATGAACTCCGCATTGCCGCTCGCCAAGCGCGAGATGAGCCCGTTCGTTGCCCATTTTTTTCGTTGAGACTTCTTGCAGAAAAGGTGAGTAGCGGAGTCAAGGAACTAAGAGATTACCTAATTATAATGCTTTACATAATGTTTGTTATGCGACATTGCCTATTCCATGCCTCGAACTACCAGTTTGGTATTAGATGTAATCCCAAAGTGATAATGTCCGCTTTTACCAAAGTAGAAATGTCCTCATGTGAGCTACACTGTTTTCTTTTTTTAAGGAGGAGGCAGGGGAGCTTTGGAGGATATTTTGGTGATGAGGAGCAAGGAAGCCAGACGGCTGCATATTATCGAGCAGGTGATTGAGAAGCAACTGACGCAGCAGCAAGCGGCGGAGCATCTGGGGTTAAGCGTGCGGCAGATCCGCAGGCTTGAGAAGCGGCTGTCAGAGGAAGGGGAGCGGGGGCTGTGTCATCGCAGCCGAGGCAGGCCCTCGAACCGTCGGATTGCGCCTAAGCGCAAAGAGAAGATCTTGGTGCTCTACAGCGAGCAGTATGCGGGCTTTGGGCCGACGCTTGCGGCCGAGAAGCTCTCTGAGCGAGATAAGATTGCCATCAGCGATGAGACGCTGCGACTGTGGCTGGCAGCAGAAGGAGTTGTCTATCCGAGCAGGAAGAGGCGGCCGCATCGGCGATGGAGACAGAGAAGAGCGCAATGGGGGGAGCTGTTGCAGATGGACGGCTCGCATCACGATTGGCTGGAAGGCAGAGGCCCGCACTGTGTGCTGATGGCCTACATCGACGATGCCACCAGCCGCGTGTATGCCCGCTTCTATGAGTACGAAGGCACCTACCCTGCCATGGACAGCTTTCGGCGCTACATCCGGCAGTATGGGGTTCCCTTGGGGATCTACCTCGACAAGCACTCGAGCTACAAATCGACTGCCAAGCAGACCGAAGAAGAGCAGCTATTGGATAGTAAGCCGATGAGCCAATTTCAGAGAAGTCTTGCTGAATTGGGGGTCGAAGTCATCCATGCGGACTCCCCGCAGGCCAAAGGGAGAATTGAGCGGCTCTTTCGCACCTTTCAGGACCGGCTGATTAAGGAGATGCGGCTAGAGAAGATCGCCAGCATTGAAGAGGCAAATCGCTTCTTAGAGAAGTATCTTCTGATCTACAACAAGCGATTCGAGGTTGCCCCCGCCAAGGCGGCAGACCTGCATCGGACGGCTCCCCCAGCAAGAGAGTTGGATCGGATTCTCTGCATTAAGAGCGAGCGGGTACTGAGGAAGGATTGGACGCTCTGCTATGAAGGCAAGCTGTATCAGATTCAGGAGAATATCCGGGCAGAGAGGCTCTGCATCGAAGAGCGACTGGACGGCTCGTTGCATCTGATGCATCAAGGCAGGAGTCTTCGCTACTCAGAGATTCTCACCCGACCGGTCAAAGTGCAGCCCCCTGCCAACAGGAGCCAAACCCCCAAGAGCAGCACGCCTTGCTCGGAGCATCCGTGGAGGAAGTTTCAGTTCGGTCGGGCAGAAAAAAGAGTGCCCACCCCACCCACCTAAAACCGGACATTTCTATTTTGGTAGAAAGAGGACATTTCTACTTTGGCTTGACACCAGTTTGGTATTAGATTGACTTTACTTGAATTTTGAGGTATTTTTAAGGATATTCAGAAGTACTAGAGAAAGACTTTTTAAAGGAAATATTTGAATGAAAGCAAAACTGACTGAGGATATCATTCCCGTAACCGATTTTCGCACCAATGCGGCTGAGCTGCTTGAGAAGATTAAAAAAACGCGCCGTCCACTGATCCTGACACAGAGGGGCCGGTCCGCCGCAGTTGTTGAGGATATGAAGGAGTATGAGGATCGACTCGAGCGCTTGGAACTGCTGGAGGCAATCGTCCGAGGGCTTCAGGCGGCCGAGCGAGGCGAAGTGGTCTCGCACAAGGATGCGATGCGGCGACTGGATTCGCTGCTAAATGGCTAAGCGGCCTTACGCCATTGCCTGGACGAATCCTGCGCTTCAGAGCTTATTGGAAATTGCGCAGTATATCCAAGCCGACAATCCTACCGCAGCCAGAAAGCTCGTCAAACAGATCAAAACAAAGGTTTCCCGCCTGGCTCGGTTTCCGAAATCAGGCCGCTTCGTACCGGAATTTCCTTCCTCTGGTCTCCGCGAGTTGATCGTAGAGAACTACCGCATTATTTACAGGATCTTACCCGGAAAATCAGCGGTCCAGATCCTTACCGTGCGTCACGGTGCGAGATCCTTTACTTTCCCAAAGCCCTCATCGCCTGAAGGAGCGCGTCCCGACGATGATAAATAAAGCATCGGATTCGTCCCGAGACCTGCTTTCATCGTTCCCGTTTTACACTCACAGGCTTCCACTTTTCTATTTATTCTCTGAATCCTCAACGCCCCCTATCGGTTCGGCTCACTCAAGGGAATGCCTGTCTCTGCTGAGCAAGGAAAAATAAAAGACCGCGCCGCCGTTCACCCTTCCCTCGGCCCAGGTCCGGCCTCCATGGCGGTGGACGATCCGACGGACGTTGGCCAGTCCAATCCCGGTTCCCTCAAACTCGTCCGATCGGTGCAGCCTCTGGAACACGCCGAAGAGCTTGTCGGCATACTGCGGGTCAAATCCCACCCCATTGTCTCGAACAAAAAAAAGCGGCTCCTGCCCCGCCGGCCGGCTGCCGATCTCAATCTCGGCTTTCACGCGGGTCCCGGTATACTTCACCGCATTGCCGATTAGATTGACCCAGACCTGCCGCAACATCGCCCCATCTCCCTCCACGTCCGGCAGGGGACCGATTACCCAGGCGATCTCGCGGCGCTCGATCTCCGGTTGTAAATCTTTGATCACTTCTTGGACGAGTTGATCCAGATTTACTTTTTCGAGATGCATCTCGGTCTTCGCCATCCGTGAGAAGGCCAGCAGATCGTCGATCAATCGCTCCATTTTCTTTGACGAATTCATGATGGTGTTGATGCAGCGTTGGCTCTCTTCGTCCGACGCCGCCCCTTGGTTCTCTTTGAGCATTTCAGCGAATCCGCTGATATGGCGCAGCGGCGCCCTTAGATCGTGCGATACCGAGTAGGAGAAGGCTTCCAGTTCTTTATTCGCCGCCTCTAATTGCGCGGTGCGGTCGAGGACCCGCGCATGCAGCCGCGCCCGCTCCAGCGCGATGGCAACTTGATTCCCGACGCTGTACAATACTTTCAGATCGTCGTCGTCAAACAATCCCCGATCCGGTCCCGCCAAGTTCATCACCCCTAACGTCTGGTCGCCGATATTCAAAGGAATGCTGGCATGGCCGCGCAACCCATGCAGATCGTCTTTCACCTTCTGGAGCCGCTCGCATTCGAGAATGTTCGTCACGTGGCCCAGATCGTGGGAGAGGAGTTTTCGGCGACAGAGGCAATCTCCTTCCATGGCACCGGGAAGCTCCAGCGAAGGAGGCACGCCTCGGACCGCGGCGACATGGAAACCGGACACCCCGTCCCGAAGAGAGAACCATCCCGCTTGAACGCCGGGCAATTCCATTGCACGCTCCAACGCCTTATCGGCCACTTCCTGCTCACTCGTACACCGGTTGAGACCCTCAGCGATGCGGTACAAGCCGTGGAGCACTTGGCTTGAATGCGCGAGCTCCTTCTGCCGGGCCTCCAGCTCCTCGTTGATATGGACCGCTTGCTCGTAGGTCGAAATGAGCAGATCGAGAATCTGCTGCCGTTCCGAGGTGATATTATGCCGTTGGCCCATGAGACTGATCTCCATCCCGAACCGCACCTTTTCACTTTTGCGCAGCTCCCGGTTCATGAGGAGACAGTCGATCCGCGACAACAGGTACTTCTCGTCATACGGTTTACGAATGAAATTGTCGGCGCCGCATTCCAATCCCTTGACGATGTCTCTCGGATCGGTCAGCGTCGTCACCAGGATCACCGGGATGTCTTTAATCCGCTCGTCGGATTTGACCGCCTTACAGAAGGCATATCCATCCATTTCAGGCATCATAATATCGCTGATGATGACCGCCGGCTTCCGTTCGTAAACCGCGGCAACCGCCTTTCGGCCGTTGGCCGCGATCGTCACTTGGTAACCGTGTCGCTCGAGGATGAGTTTCAGCGCTTCGGCCTGCGTCGGACTGTCCTCGGCAATCAGGATCTCGATACCACTGTTCTTGATTTCTTTTGGGGACGGCATTCTCAATTCTCCTTTAGGAACAAGAGCAGAGCCGGCTGAGCGCCCGGGTTCCCGATCTCGCGTCGACTCATTTCTTATTTGCCAAACTGGTCAGCGCGGCGGCGATTTTATCGGGGGGGAGCACATAGGCCGCCCCGCCAAGCCTGATCGCTTCCCCCGGCATTCCATGAACCACCGAACTTTCTTCATCCTGCGCGAATGTCATTGCTCCTTGGTCTTTCATCAACCGCAATTCTTCGGCGCCGTCTTTCCCCATACCGGTGAGCAGCACGCCGACGGCGCGGCTTCCGAAGACCTGTGCAACCGAGCGGAAGAGAGAGGACACCGACGGGCGATGACCGTTCTCGGGCAGATCCCTGGTCAGCGAGATCTTCTGTCCCGTTTCTACTTTCATCTGGTATCCGCCGGGGGCCATATAGGCATGACCGGGAAGAATAGATTCGCCATGCGCGGCCACACGGACCGGAAGAGAGCAAGTTTGATCCAACCATTCGACAAAACCGGGAATAAAATCGGCCACCATGTGCTGAACGATCAAAACGGGAACCGGAAAGCGGTTTGAAAGCGCGGATAGAATGGTTTGAAGCGCCAGCGGTCCACCGGTCGAAGCGCCGATGGCGACGAGCTTGATTTCCGCCAAGGATTGTTTGGGCAGGGGGGGGGCACGAACGGCGCTTACAATCGCCCCATTCCGCTGAATCCGCGCCCATCGCCTGACGACCTTTACCTCGGACATGAGTTTGACGGTCTGCACCAATTCTCTCGCCATCGCCTCATATTCGGGATGGTTCATCCCCACCGGTCTCGGCAGAACGGCCAGCGCGCCCGCTTCCATGGCGCGGAAAGTCGTTGCGACCTCTTTGGGATCCCCGCTCCCGCTCACGATTACGATCGGCACCGGATTTGTCTCCATAATCCGGCGGGTTGCCTCCAGGCCATCCATCTTCGGCATATGAATGTCCATCGTAACCACATCGGGCCTTTCACGCGCGACGGCCTCAAGGGCCTCCTCCCCATCGGCCACCGCCCCGATCACCCGAATGTTCGGATCGGAACCGAGAAGATGAATCAGGAACTCACGCACAACGCGGGAATCTTCCACCACCAGCACATTGATCACCGATCACTCCGGTTTAGGATCTTGTCACGCCCACCGATCGGCCGCTCAAATAAGCCGTCGAACGACGTCCAACAAATTACTCTGGTCAAAGCTGCTCTTCACAATATACGCGCTGGCGCCAACATCAATCCCGCGTTCCCGGTCCTCACGCGATTCGAGGGCCGTCACCAGCACAACGGGCAGCTCCGAGAGCTTGATATCGGCCCGAATCTTCGCTGTCAGCTCAAACCCGCTCATCCTCGGCATTTCCACGTCCGACAACAGCAGATCAAATGGTTCCGTCTTGAGCGTTGTAAACGCCTCCAAGCCGTCCACGGCCGTTTTGACGTCGTATCCCGCCGCCTCTAAAATGTTTTTCACCAACATCCGGGAGGTAATCGAATCCTCCGCCACCAAAATCGATTTCCTTCTCTCCTTGACCTCTTCCGGAGTCGCCGCGGCTCCCGCCGGGGAGGCGGATCGCTTGACCGCCGATTTCATCAGATCGTGCGCATTCAGGATCGCCACCACCTTGCCTGTCCCCAGGATGGTGGACCCGGCGATGTTCCGCACGCGGGAAAGCTGCCTGCCGAGCCCCTTGACCAGCACCTCCTGCTCGGAGAGAATTTCATCTACCCAAAATGCGATCCGCTTTCCGGCCGAACCGAGGACGACAATCCGGACGTTGTCGGTCGATTCGGCGACGGCCTTCTTTCCGGAAAGACCGAGCACATCTTTCATTCGTACCAGCGAAACCGCTTGTCCATCCAGCCGAATGGTCTCCCGGTTTTCTACCGTTTTGATCTCCCCTCTGCCGACCCTCCCCACCCGATCGACATGGGTCGAGGGAAGAACAAAGAGGTGCTCCTCCACACGGATCAGAATTCCTCGAAACGTGGCGAGCGTCAATGGAAGAACCATCCGGAACGTCGTCCCGACCCCCGGATTCGTTTCCACCGTCACCACCCCGCCGAGCTTCTCGACCTTCTCCTGGACGATCGCCAGGCCCAAGCCGCGGCCGGAGAGATCGGTAACGATGGCGCTCGTGGAGAGTCCGGACTGGAAAATGAGTCCCGCAATTTCCTGCTCGCTGAGGCGCCCGGCTTCTTCCGGAGAAACAAGGCCGAGTTTTTGAGCGGCCGGTTTGACCTTCTCACCGTCAATCCCGGCGCCGTCGTCGGTGACCAGAACCTCCACCTTGCCGCCGTCTCTTTGCAAGACGGCGATGGTGATCGTTCCTCGAGGTGATTTGCGTTTTTGTTCCCGCTCCGACGGCTTTTCAATGCCGTGATCGATCCCGTTTCTCACTAAATGAATGAGCGGGTCCTTGACTTCGTCTAAAACCCGCCGATCGATTTCAATCTCGTCCCCGCGAATGATCAATTCCACCTCTTTGCCCCGATCCCGAGAGAGATCGCGAACCAGCTTCGGAAAGATTTCCAGGAGGGAGGAGAAAGGAAACATCAAAATCTTCTTCGCGTCATCGAGAAGGTTATCCACCATCCCGGCCAGCGACCGTTGATCGCGGTCGGTCGATAGGATCAATTCGGCGAGTTTGTTTTCAAGCGATTGCATCAGGACGACGTCCTGTTGCTGAAATTCAAGGAGCTTCATGATTTTCGGGTCCGGCGGGGCCGCGCCGTTTCGCGGGCCCTTCTTTTCGGCCGACGGCTGGATGGCTCTAAAAATAGGATCGATTTTCGCCCGCTCCTTTTTTCGGGCCGATAGCAGGGCGCGGATCTCTCGCAATTCACCGGCGCGCTGACTCGTCGTCAGTTTTGCCGAAAGCAGCTCTTCCGCCTGAAGCAAAACCGCGTCTAACTTCGCCGCGGGAATCCGAATCGTTTCGGTGAAGGAGCGGTTCTCGGGTGCAACCTGCAGGTTGCTTTCGGTTGGTTTGGGAATCTCTTTCTGGAAGGCAGGCGGCGCCAACCTCAACGCGCTCTCCATCTGCCGGATCAGCGTTTGCACCTTTAACTTCACATCGATTCGGCCCGATTCCGGCGCGGCGAGAAGTCCTTCAAGGCCATTCACCGCCTGGTGGAGCAGATCGAACAACTCCGGCGATGGAGCGATGTCGTCCCGTTTCAAACCGGCCAGGACATTTTCCATGGCTTGGCACACGGCCTCTACCTCCGCCGCGTTGACCGACCGGGCGGCCCCTTTCAGGCTGTGCGCCTCCCGAAAAACCATCTCGACGAGCGCTGTCCGTCTGACCCGATCCGGCGATTTCTCCAATTCAAGCAGACCGGACGATAGGGCACTTAAGTGTTCCTGTGCTTCGACCTTAAACGTCTCCAGAAGTCTTTTTAAAAAGTCCTCATCCTTTTTAGGCATGACAACCTTCCATTCGGTTCCGGATTCGGTGCCAATTCGTACCCAAAGCGCTGGCCCTGCGATCTTAAACCTGTTGCCGCTCCAAAAGGTGCTTGAGCTTTTGTCCCAACTCGTGGAGACCCTGCGCCGCGGTCTCCGCCTGCTTCGTGCTGGCCACGTTCTGCGTGCTCGCCTGCTTGATGTTCTCCATCGCCATCGCCACCTGATCCATCCCCACCAACTGCTGCTGGCTCGATGCCGCAATCTGCGTCGACGCCTGCGCCGCCTCCACGATGCTCTCCGCCAGCACCCGGATCGATTCCCCCGCCTCCGTCGATTGCGCCACCCCCGCCTCCACGGCCTTGCTCCCCTGCTCCGTCGCCATCACCGCCCCGCTCGTCGCCTTCTGGATGTCGCTTAGGATCGTCCGTATCTGGGCCGTCGCCTGCTTCGACTGCTCCGCCAGACTCCGCACCTCCTGCGCCACCACCGCAAAGCCCTTCCCCTGCTCCCCCGCCTTCGCCGCCTCGATCGAGGCATTCACCGCCAGAAGATTCGACTGCTCCGCCAGATCGCTCACTGTCGCGATGATCTCCCCGATCGCCTGGCTCTGCTCGGACAGCCGCACGATGCTCTCCGCGATTGACTCCGTCTGCTCCCGAATTCGGCCCATCCCCTCGATCGACCCCTCCACCGATCTGCGACCGGTCTGAGAGCTCTGCGACGCCTTCTGCGCCGTCTCGGAGACATACTTCGCCTTCTGGCTGGCCACCTGAGCCGTCTGCTTCACCTCCTCCACGGTCGTGGTCGTCTCGCTGATCGCCGTCGCCGTCTCCGCCGCACCCGCCGCCACCTGCGTCGTCATCGCCAAGATCTCCGCCGAGGAAGAAGAGAGTTGCGCGATCGCCTCACGCAGTTGTCGCGTGATCGATCGCGTAAGAAGAACGCCGATCGTCAGGCCGGAAATCAGAGCAAGGAGCGACGCAGTCATCAGCAAAAATGTGGAACGACCCAGTGTTCTTGAAATATCGGCGCGTCCGTCGGCGAGTCGTTTCTGCTGAAGTTCAATATACTGGCCGGACTTTTCCCGCAATTCGACAGACAGGGAAAGCGTTTCTTTATCGCTCAAAGCAACCGCCTCGCTTCGTTTTCCTTGCTGGACCAGAGTAACACCCCTTTCCTGCGCCTCTCTCAATTTCTTTTGGATTCCTGCGATCTCTTCGATAAGACGCCGCCCGTCTTCAGACACAGAGAGTTTTCGTAAACCCTCAACCAGCGCGTTAAACTGTCCTGAACTGTCTCGCAGGTCGTTCAAAAACCGACTTTGGTCTTCAGGAAAAAGGAGGAGCCCACGATACTGAGCCGTCTGGTTTCTCGCTTCCAGCTGAAGCGTCGTGGCGGCGAGAATCGCCTGCGCTTCTACATCGATAAAGTTAGTGTAGGCTTCTTCAATGACGCTGAGGGAATAAAACGCGGTTGCTGTCACAATCACCAGGATCACCAACACCACTGCGTAGCCGCCGATGATCTTTTTTCCGATCGTCATGGTTTAACCCCTCCTTTTTCAACTGAACAGCCGACCGCTCCTACGGTCCGCCGGAGATCTGGCGAGAATTGAAGCATTTTCTATTTCTCCCGGCTTATGTTTCCATTTCTTCATGCACAAGGATTGCAGGGTGCGATAAGAGCTTCTCCGCGTCCAAAATCACGATCCGTTCCGCCGTGACCCCTTTCAGATATTCCTCCCGAATGCCCGTCAGCGTCGGGAGCGGCGGCTGAATGTCGCCAAGCGGAATGCCGCGCACACCCAAAATACCGTCCGCAAGAATACCAAACTCCATTTTATCCGAGTAAATGATGATGACCTTGTTCAGATCGGTCAACCCTTTCTTCGGAAGATCAAAGAACTTCTTGATGTCAATGACCGAGAGGATCCGCCCGCGGAGATTGATCATCCCAAGGACAAACGGCGGCGTCCCCGGCAGCGGCGTGAGATCTTTCAACGGATAGACCTCACGAACATAGGATGCTTGGATGCCATACTTCTCATCAGCCAACAAAAACGCTACGACATCGAGATCCGCTTCGGCGGCTTTCTTCGCTCCGGGCTCCTGGGCCAGCGCCCTGGCCCGGATTTTGAGGATTTCTCGCTGTTCATCGGGCGTCGGTGTCAATCTTTGTTCAAGCGCCGATTGCGCAGTTTTGATGCGGCGGCGGACTTCGTCCCAATCGAGAGGCGTCGTCTGATTTCGCCGCGGGGTTATCTTCCGGTTCTTCATGCGACCGTCTCCTTAAACGTCGTCGATCGAATGATCTCCACGAGTCTCCCGGCCGTCATTCCCTCGGACGCCAGCAGGACCTCTTCCGACCGGCGCGCATTCAAAAGCGAGAGGGCGTTCGCATAATGTTTTTCCGACGCTTTGAAATTGCCTTGCTGTCGGGTCATATTTCCCAAGGCAAAATGCGCCAATGCAAAGTCGGGGTCAAGGTAAAGCGCCCGCTTCAGTGAGAGGACCGCGTCCGCAATGTGACCTTGCTCTTGGAGGACAGTGGCCAGTAGATAATGGCCCTCCGCAGACAGTTTGTCTGCAGCAATCGCTCTTTGACACCACTGGAGCGCCTCAGCAAGGTTGCCTTGATTGGCGTAGACCCGGGCCAAGAGAGTCATCGCCTTCGCGTTATCCGGATGATCTTTAAGCAGCCCGGCAATTTTTTCAGACGCCTCCGGATAACGCCCCTGGTCGTACAGCGCCGCGGCCTCTGCATAAGAATCCGGCCGGGTCTCCGCCGTCCTCTGTTTCTGATCTTCTAATGGAAGAAAAATTCCCGTTTCTTGAGCGAGGACAACCTCCGCCGCAGGCTCCGGAAGGAAATGAACCGGTGGATGAAATGAACTCCTCGGCGCTTCAACCGGTATCGCCGGGAACGCTTCCGCCGATGGAGTCGTCCTCAACAGATCGCTCTCCTTCTGATAAAGAATTACGTCGGGTAAATTGACGGTTGCATACTGTGCAAAAAGCGCCTGTGAAGTCTCGCTGGGGCTGACGATCAACCACCCGCCGTCAATCAGAGAGCGGTAAAAACGATCGACGACCTTCTTCGTACGCTCCGGAGCAAAATACATCAGGACGTTCCGGCAGAAGATGACATCCATCGCGTTGGTATTGTTCGTCAGCGACGGATAGACATCTTCGGCCAGATTCAGATAGGAGAATGTAACCCTCTTCTTGATCTCTGGAGAGATCTCAAAACGATCCCCCTTTTTTCTTTCAAAATACCGCTCCTTAATCCAGGAGGGGCTATCGCGAAAGGACCATTCGGTATACAGCCCTTCGGAGGCTTTTTGAAGAAACCGGGGATTAATGTCGGTCGCCAGGATTGTAATGTTCCAATTCTGCAGATCGGGAATTAACTTATCGAGCAGAATCGCGATGGAGTAGGGCTCTTCACCCGTGCAGCATCCCGCGCTCCAGATCCTTAAGGATCGCTCCGCTATGTGGCGCGCGCGTATGAACTCGGGAAAGATCGATTCCTCCAGGACCGCGAGACTTCTTTTCTCCCGGAAGAAGTAAGTCTCTCCGACGGTAAGGTGGCTTGCTAAAATCTCGGTCTGGCGTTGGGTCAACGGGGAGGAGAGGAGCCATTGGATACACGATCCGATATCCCGAAAGCCCAGATCACGGGCGGCGGAGCCGATTCCCCTTTCGAGGTCGCGCCAGCGTTCTCTTGGAAAGCGCAAGCCTAGGCGAGAAGCGATAAAGTCGCTGAGACGAGAGAGCTCGATGTCTAAGGGCCCGATGTCCATTCTTTCCAATTCAGATTTTCTTCATCGCTTCATTCAGTGCCCTTTCCTCTTCCCAGGAAAGGAACTTGTTGAGATCGTGAATAAGAATCATTCCATCTTTGAATTTTACGACGCCTTCGATATATTCCAGGCCGGGGACGATCTTCTCCGCAGCGATCTGCTCCTGTTCCCGGCGCTCAACGACGCCGCTCACTGCGTCCACGATCAGCGCAACAGGCCGGCTTGGGGTATGTGCAATGATCAGCTGATCGCTCAGATGAATCGCCCGCTCCGGCAAGCCGAAGCGCTTGCGGATATTGACGACAGGGAGGATGACTCCGTGTACGTTGACAATGCCGCAGACGATCTCCGGTCCTTTCGGAAGAGGAGTGACCTCCACCACGCGAACGGTTCTATCCACCACCGAGAGACGAAGCGCGTATTGGTTCTCCTCCAGTGAAAACCCGAGAAACTGATTCAAACGTTTCACTGATTGATCATCTTCTGTGAAAATCATGACGACCCGACTTTAATGAATCATGCTGTTACGACGCGGATATCCGATCTTGAGAGGATTAGCCTTTTAAGTATACCTTAGAACTCAGATGTTTGTGCCCTACTGGGCACGCGCGGGGGTGACATTCAGAGTTTTGTGCAGGTAAAAATGGGAGCTGCGATGCTTTCCTGATGATTCTGATGAGTGAGACCGCTGAGTGGATCCGCTTGATGCGGGTGCAACCGGAAAACGTCCCTATCTGTCAGGTTCCCCTCCAGACCTCAGATATCATTTTCTCAACTGATATCGGGAAGCCTCAATATCCACCGATTCCGTAAGGCGAACGTTGGGGTTGGCATATTTTCTGTGGACATGCTGAAGGGAAATGAAGAATCATTCGACAACGGCCCGAACAATATGCCGCAATCTCCGCGATGACCTACGCCGAACAGGTCAAGGCTCCTCTTCTGATTTTTCAAGGCAAGAACGATACAAGAACCCCCGCTCGCCAAAAGGTATCATCGATAACGTTTCTCATAGATTCTCTTTGCGACAATAGGAGAGGACAGAGGCGAACTGAAACATTATCCGATGAATTGCCGATTGAGCCGATCGATTCTTCCTTTCTTCTCGATCGCCTGGACGATCTCATGGATAACTTCGGAAATGTGAAACGGCTTTGTCAGATAGGCAGTTACGAACACAATTATAGTAAGGGTCCCGAGGCGCCGACGGTGATCGACCACTCATTGCTCCAGGCCGTCCCCTTGAAGCACATCACCTGTAGCACCCCGGCAGCATTCACATACCCGGCGATAAGCTCATTCTTCGTCGGCGAAGCACACAACACCGACTGAATGGCGGTACCGCCAGCAAACGTGTTTGCTGCAACACCGAACGCATTGGTTGAGTCGATGTAGTCCCGCATCCTGGAGTCGTATCACCTGAAATGCTTTAGAGAATCTTCCCGTTCGTCTGTGCTCGAACGGAGTCCGGTGTGAATAAAGCAAGGCAGAGAAAGATGAATGCAGCAAAGCCAATCAAGCGGTGGAATCTATTTCTAAAAACAAGAGCAGGTTGCTAGAAACAAAAAGGTGGGAGGATAAAGTACCTTTTGGGCGGATACAGAAGCTGCTGCTTTCCCGACCGGCGATCAGTCTCAAAGAATTCCTCAGAGCGATGGAACAGTGAAAAACCAACAGCCATCCTTGGCCGGAGTACAGCGAGAAGTCTACAATAAATTTTTACCACACTGATTTTTACGAGAGCTTAGTCCCTTAATGTAATTTGGCCGGTATCTTTACCATACCCTTTCAAAACATGTCAAAAAAAAACATTCCGATAGAGAATGATCAGAAAAATAATAGGCTTTGAAAACAGTTTGTTCGTTTGTCAGAAGCGGAGAGCCCCAAGCGCTCGATCTCCATCTCTATCAAACGCCGAGACGGCCCGTCGATCTGGTAATACTTCTTGCCGCTGACAATAGGTTTTCCAGATGGAGGACTGCCTATCCCCCAAAGAGAACAGGTCGCTGCCTTTTTCCGTTGATTTAATTTTCCTGGGTTCTCTGAGTCTTAAAACCTACGTCTTTTCTTTGATTCCTATTCTCTGATCGAATGGTATAGTTAAATTATTCTACTGTGGAATATTCTCACGCTGAGATTTAACGGTTAGCTACGATGCCTACCTCTCCTACACAACCTGGAAACGCCTGTATGAGTTCATATTCTCGGATGTTCGTTCATTTGTCTTCTTAACGGCGGCGCGGAGTGCACATGAGAGACAGATCGATTCTCATGATCAAGTATGGAAGGAGTTTCCCATGGGTGAGATAATCCGGGTTTTAATTATTGAAGATTCCTATGAAGATGCGGAGCTGTTGACCCAGGAGCTCATAAAGGGGGGGTATGATCCTCAGATAGTAGTGGTGGATACCGCAGAAAAGATGGCAGCAGCATTGGACCAGCAGGCTTGGGATATCGTGTTTTCTGACTACAGCATGCCGCATTTCAACGGCGGGCAGGCATTGCTGCTGTTGAGAGAGGACAATCCCGATCTTCCGTTCATATTCGTATCCGGGACGATCGGCGAGGAGATCGCAGTTGCCGCGATGAGAACCGGCGCCAACGACTACATCATCAAAGGGAATCTGAAGCGGCTTGTTCCCACGATGGCGCGTGAACTGGACCAGGCGAAATTGCGTCGGGAACACCGTAAGTCGGAGGTGATGGTGAAACACCTGGCATATCATGACGCGCTGACGGTGCTTCCGAACCGGACGCTGCTTCAGGACCGTCTGCAGGCGGCCATTACCGCGGCGCAGTTTGGAAACTATCCGCTGGCCCTCTTACTGATGGATTTGAATCGATTCAAGGAGATTAACGATACACTGGGGCATCATCGAGGGGACTACCTGTTACAGCAGGTCGGCCTGCTTCTCTCCGACATTTTATTCGAACCGAATCTCGTCGCCCGGCTCGGCGGGGATGAGTTTGCGGTGCTGCTGCCGAGACTCACCGGAAAAGACGATATTCACGCGGTTGCGCAGAAGATCCTCCATGCGCTGGAGAAACCGATGATGATTGAAGGCCTGCCCATCGAAGTAGAGCTCGGCATAGGAATCGCGATTTATCCCGACCATGGCGCAAATCCCGAAACGCTTCTTCAGCGGGCGGACGTAGCGATGTATACCGCCAAGGAAAACGGAAATGGCTACGCCATCTATGAAGAGAAGCTAAACCAATATAGCCCCCGTCGGCTCGTCCTGTTGGGAGAATTGCGACATGCAATCGACAAAAACGAGTTGCTGCTGCACTTCCAGCCAAAAGTCGATCTGGAGTCGGACTGTGTCGTCGGCGTGGAGGCACTCGCGCGTTGGCAGCATCCGGAGCATGGTTTCATTCCCCCGAATGAGTTTATCATTCCTGCGGAAAAAAGTGGCTTGATCAAGCCACTGACTCAGTGGGTCCTCAATGCCGCCCTTCAACAGTGCCATACCTGGCAGCAACAAGGCATCCAAATCAATGTGGCCGTCAACCTGTCTCGGCGGAATCTCCAGGACTCACAGCTTCCGGACCTCATTGCACAGCTATTATTGACCTATCATCTCGAACCGACCTGTTTGGGATTAGAAATTACAGAAAGCTCAATCATGTCAGATCCTACACATGCGGTGGAAGTTCTAACCCGCTTGAGCGGGATGGGGATCCAGATTTCGATTGATGATTTCGGTACCGGCTATTCATCCCTGTCTTCACTAGCGAAGCTACCGGTGAGTTCGCTTAAAATTGATAAATCCTTCATTCTAGGCATGACTGAAAATAAGAATGCGATGATCGTAAAATCGACCATTGGATTGGCCCATCATCTCGGTCTCAATGTTGTGGCTGAGGGGGTGGAGAGCGGCGACCTTTTGGAGAAGTTATCCGCTTTTGGTTGTGATGAGGCTCAAGGCTACTTTATTAGCAGGCCGGTGCCGGCTGAGGATCTTACCCGTTGGCTGCGGGAATCCTCCTGGAGATTGAAATAACCTTGCCAACCTTCCTCACTCCCCGAAGGTCTTCCGATCCAAACTCCGGTACTGTACCGCTTCAGAAATATCCGGCGAGGAGATGATCTCCCGCCCCTACAGATCAGCAATCGTCCGCGCCACTTTCAAAATACGGTTGTATGCTCGCGCAGACAGGTCCAGCCTCTCCATCGCCACTGTGATCAACCTTCGAGAAGGTTCATCAAAGGGCTGAAGTTCATACCGAATACCTTCTGATTAATCGGAATAATTTAGTTTATTCATACAGATCAGTATCAGCTTTTATAATCGTGCCGATTTATCATTCCGCATGAAAGTCCTTCTCTGAAATCACCCCTTTCGCAGCGAGTACTTGAATCAATGAAACTGTTCTTTCATCCATGGCTCTAAGCTGCTGGAGCATCTTCGCATTATAGTTCTCGACATATTCCAGCAGAACCTCATGTTGGGCGATTTGATGAACCATTTGCAGAAGAATTAAAATCAGGGCCTCTGCCGCTGCCTCTGGATCGTCCTTATTCGATTGGATCATATCGCGCACGATTGGTCCCATCTTTTTCTGCCACTCTGGAAATTTCTCCTTTGTGAAATCGTTCACCAAGATTCCATATTTGGAATTGATATCCGCTTCGACCTTCTCGGCCATTCGAAATTCTTTAATCTGTCTTTCCAATTCTTCCCAATTTATATCCATCATCTCTCCTCCACAGTGGTACAGCATCATAGAATGAGCCAAACAATACTTCAATGCCATTTCGGTTCATTTTCCCATTGATTTTTTTTGGGCGTAATGGGTATCCTCCGGGGTAATGTGCCTATCACAACGCGCTTTATGGAGGAGGGTATGATTACCACAAAGAGAATCTTGCTCGTCGGTGTGATTGTACTGCAAACAGCGCTCATCATTTTTTTGGGAATCACAGCGATCAATTTTCGAAACGACGGGATCAGGGCCAGGGCGGAGGCAAGCCACTATCACAGCGAACTCAAGATGCTTCATGAAGAGCATGGCGCTGTGTTAACACGGACGCTCGTTAAAAGAGAGACAATCTAATACTGAAAACTGACCGCGGAGTTGCGGAGTTATTGAATTGAGCGACAAAGTCACCGTAAAACACATTCGCTATTTATGTTTTTTCTGTGAAATAGAAGTTCTGAATTTGAGGAATCCTTGTGCCGGCTGTGGTTCCAAAAAGTATATTCCCCGGATCGAGAGGGTTCAAAAAGAAGAACGAGAAGTAGAGGAGATCATCAGGCGGCTAAAATTGGAACTTAATAAGAATACGATCTAAAGCAACAATCCCGGATGCTTTCCTAAAGAATTAGAAATCAAAAAGGCCCTTCGATGACCAAGCGCCTTCAGCGCGATGAAGCTTCTTTGTGGAGATCACGATTCCGTGCTCCCATTCTCTCATGCGTCCAGTTAGCCAGCTCCAACCCCTCCCGAGGCCTGGTTTGTCTAAACAAAACGGGTGTTTTCCAGCTATATGCGTGGGACCTTATGCGAGAAGCGCTCAGCACTCTGACCGACGCCCCCGAGGGGGTCATGCATGGTCTGATTTCTCCAGAGGGAGAGTATGTCACCTATTTTCAGGACAATCAGGGTAACGAGATCGGACGTTTGGTGCGCGTTCCATTTCATGGAGGCGCCCCGGAGGATCTCACCCCGAATCTACCCCCCTATTCGACCTTCGACTACGCGTTCAGCCCGTCCGGAAACGTCTTCGGGATCCTTCTCGCAAAGGAAGGTCTCTTCCACCTTTATTGCATTAACCTCGGACCAGGAGGCGCCATCGGAGCGCCCCGCCTCATCCACCATAGTGCGCAGGCGCTTCTGGGTCTTTCTCTTTCTTTCGGGGGAGAGATCGTCGTGGCGGGATCCACCGAGCAGAGAGAACAGCTTCATATTTCTCTGACGGCCTACGATACGACCTCAGGAAACCGGATCGCAACACTTCAAGACGGAGCGAAGGATACCCTGAGGGGGGTGGCTTTCTCCCCGATTTCAGGCGATTTTCGTCTACTGGCCTCGACGACGCGGTCTGGGGTCGAGCGGCCGCTGCTCTGGAATCCCCGCACCAAAGAGCGCCGGGATTTGGAATTCAATGAGATCGATGGAGCGCTGCTTCCTGTGGCGTGGTCCGCCGACGGACGACGCCTGCTCCTCATGCAGATGAACCGGGCCGTCCAGCAACTCTACCTTTATGACATAACCGATAATAGACTCACCCGGCTCACTCACCCCAGTGGGACCTTCGGCCCCCTCGGCGGCGGCACCTGTTTTGGGATAAACGGAGATCTCTTTTTTCGATGGCAGGATGCGACGCATCCGGCCGAAGTCATTATTCTGGATGGAAAGACAGGGGCTCGGAAAAAATCGGCACTTAATGCTGGTCCGGCGATACCCGCGCGACCCTGGAGGTCGATCACATTTCAATCATCGGATGGAGAACCGATTCAAGGTTGGTTGGCTCTACCGGAGGGCGATGGTCCCTTCCCGACGATTCTCTCCATCCATGGTGGACCCGAGATGGCCCTCACGGAGTGCTTCTCTGTTTGGAGTCAGGCATGGCTCGATCACCGATTTGCTTTCCTCACGATCAACTACCGCGGCTCGACGACCTTCGGGCGCGCCTTTCAAGAGAAGATCTGGGGGAATCCCGGATACTGGGAAGTGGAAGATCTCGCGGCCGCTCACACGTGGTTGGTCCGGGAGGGAATCGCCAATCCCAACCAGATCTTCCTCACCGGTTGGTCGTATGGCGGCTACCTCACTCTTCTGGCTTTGGGAAAATATCCTGCTCTCTGGGCCGGTGGCATGGCCGGAACGGCGATCGCAGACTGGGCGCTGGCCTATGAGGACTCCGCCGACACCATCAAAGCCTATACGGATGCCTTCTTCGGGGGGAGTCCGGTGCAGCGGCCCGAGCAATATGCCGCAAGCTCCCCGATGACCTACGCCGAACAGGTCAAGGCTCCATTACTGATCTTTCAAGGCAAGAGCGATACAAGAACCCCCGCTCGCCAAATCGAATTTTATGAGAAGAAGATGCGATCGCTTGGCAAGACGATCGAAGTTCATTGGGTAGATGCAGGTCATTTTGGCATTGCGGCTCAAGTGAAGCAACTCATCCTGTATCAAGAGAGAATGCTTCAATTCGCCTTCGAAGTCCTGGAGGTCGGAGGCAATCAGTCTGGTTCATTGGCTAAACATTAACCGGATGCGTTCCCCTTGCCATACGACCACTCACCGCCATGGACTTTTCAGAAATCGGTAGCAACATGCTTATGAATTCGTCAGGCACAGGAACAAAATCGCTCGTCTTTTTTCGTATCTCGTTCGGGAATCTCGATGCAGCCCGATGAGACCGAAAATGCACTCGCGCGGCTGGAATTAATCAAAGCGCGCCTTATCTCCCTCGTCCAATCGAGCTTCAGAAGTGATGCCTCAGGAGAGAACCGGATCAACGATGAAGATTATCGGTCGATCCTCAAGTGCATTTCAGAGATTGAGGCTCTGCTCGAAACTGCACCAATTAATCCAGAACAGAAAGAATTGGCCAGGACCGCACTCATCAGCGCTAAAGAGATTCTTCTGAGTGCCAGACTTGTTCACGGAAAATCCACTGAGTGACAACATCCGATACATCGCCCGAACTTCCAGCACAAGACGAATAACTGCCGAAAGTGCTCTCTGAGAGTCACACCCGCTGCTCTCCATCCTTCATCCAGCGAAGAAAAAGGCGCTCTCCCATCCATTGAAGTGCTTTCAGTCTAAAATCAGCCTATCCCCTTTTATTTAACGGAACCTTCCGTTAACCCCACTCCCATTCCGCGTCCCTACGGGCCCCACCCCTCCCCCGCCCGCATACCCCGCGCGAGCGCTCCATCCCCTTCGCGGCCCTCCCTGCTCCTCCCCCCGGCACACACGCGAAAGGGCGACAAAACTCTCTCAAAATTCTCGAAAACTCGAAAACGGGCCGATAGGAAAGGCAAGACGGGCGCGGCAGGGTCTCCGCGTGCGAGGGCGGGAAGATGCCGGGGGGCGGGCGGAATCATTATTCCGTTAACGGAATGTTCCGTTAAATTAACTCGGAAGGAAGCGGGCGGGATTCTCATTGACACCCGGCGCCGAGGTCTTTATAATCAGATTATCTGATTTTCTGATAATCAGACAATTCGACAGGGAGCGGGATGGAGGTCGTCCGGATCGGGAAGCGAGGAACGATCGTGCTGCCGGCGGCGCTGCGCCGGCAATTCGGCCTGGAAGAAGGATCGGTCGTCCTCGCCGAAATCAGAGACGAGGGGATCGTCCTTCGCCCCGCGGTCGTGGTTCCGGCCGACAGCCAGCAGAGGCGCGCCGAGATTCTGCTCTCGACGGCCGCCAACGAGAAGGACTACGCCCGGGCCGAGAAAGAGGTGCGCCGGATGGGGATCGATCCCGCGAAGGTCCGGCACCGAAAACCGAAATCTTAAAAGGATCCCGATGAATCAGACGGAAGCCGTTCGGGTCTGGGAATTCGAAGAAATTTGGCAGAAAGGGAGTGCCGCCCTGCGGATGAGCGGGAAATACTTTCGCGGCGAGTATGGGGTCTGGCTCGAGCTCGCGGGCGCGCTCCCGGGAAAAGAGAAGATCATCCCCAAAGCGGGCGGCCGCAAATACGATTGGGAGGGAAAGCTGGTCTTTCGCTTAAGCAGCGATGATCTCGGCAAGATCGGCTGGGGGCTGGAGCAGCCGCAGAAGGGATCGCTTGTCTCTCTGCTGCATGAGTATCACGAAAAACGAAAGCAGCTCGATATCGCGATGGATGGGCCGGCGCGCTTTTTCGTCAGCGGCCAGGAGGGGGCCTCGGGAGAGGAGGAGAGGAAGAAAATCTCGGTCCTCCTCGACGGGGGCGGTTTCTGGAAATTACGTCAATGTGTTCGGATCGGATACGAGGGGGTGATATGGCTTCAGAACGAATTCGAAGAGCGGAAAAGATGAGTCATGTGAAGCTCGTCAGCGCGCTTCCGAAGGATGAGCGGTTTATTCCCCTTCGGAAATTTCTCGCCGCCTGCCCGGGCGCCCGGGAGCAGAAGGTGAGATTTCGGGACGCCGTCCATTATTTGGTCGAGCGGAAGTATCTCACGGTGGTCGCCAAACCGGTGCGGGAGCGGGCCAGACGACTCTATGATCGGGAGCAGATTCCGCTGTTCCGACAGATCCTCGCGATGCATCGGAACGGACTGACCCTCGAGAAAGCCTATGAGATCGCCTCGAATCGGCTCAAACAGAAGCGGCTCTTTTAAAGCGGCGGTCTTCCCGGGGTAGATGGGACGCCTATTCGGCGTCGATGGGAATGATTCCCTTCGCGATGGCGTATCGGACCAGCTGCGCGACGTTTCGGAAGGCGAGCTTGTTCATGATGTTCGCGCGGTGCGTTTCGACCGTCTTCGGCCGCACGCCGAGCTGTTCGGCGATCTCCCTGTTCTTAAATCCGAGTGCGGCCAGCCGGAGCACCTCCATCTCCCGGGGAGTGATCTGTCGCGCTTTGACAGGATTTGGAACGACCTCTTTCTTGATCTCGACCACCGCTTTCTTCAATGCTGTCGGCATCTTCGCCTCTCTCCTCTGATCTATAAACTCTTTTTCAGCCCCGGCGCCGCCTTGAATTTCACCGATTTGGACGCTTTGATCTTAATCGGCTGACCGGTCTGAGGATTTCTCCCCTTTCGTGCGGCACGGGCCTTCACGGTAAAGGTTCCGAAGCCCGGAAAGGAGAACCGACCTGCCTTCTTCACCCCTTTCGCGATCGCCGCGAAGGTATCATCCACAATCGCCACGACGGCCTTTCGGGTGAGACCACTGCCCGCATGGGCTTTCGCAATCACATCGATAAGATCTGTTTTATTCATACAACCCTCCTGGAAGAGATTGGTAAAACAGTACGGAATTTTAGCGAGTCGGTCACCGAAAGTCAAAAGAAAACGCTAAGGATGATTCTTAACTGAAGGGAGAATTGTCCCTCCTCTTCAGTTCATCAAAAACCAGGGAGACTCGATTCGTAGTTTCCGGTGGGAAAGAAATCCTCCAGAAAAAAAACTATGAGAAACTGCAATAGGAGAAGACAGCAGCAAGGTGAAGCATCCTCTATGTGAACTGCCGATTGAGCCGATCTACTTTTCCTTTCTTCTCGATCGCCTGGACAATCTCATTGGTAAATTCAGAAATGTTAAATGGCTTCGTCAGATAACCGCACGCACCGAGCCGAACCAACTCAATCGCGTTTTTGATCGTCCCATATCCAGTCATGATCAAGACCTCAATTTGGGAATCATCGGTTTGATTGCCCGCAGGACAGCCAGTCCACCCATTCCCGGCATTCTCAGATCAAGCGCACCACATCGATTTTCTTTTTTGGATGATTTGCAGGGCCTGCAGACCCTCTTCCGCCATCCTCGATGCGGTAATGCGGTGTGAGGATCATCTTGAGTGATTCCCGAGAACCCCTTTCGTCATCAACAATTAAAATCGTATGCTTGACTTCCATTCCGCCTACCTCTTGATCCTTTATATACCCGATGTGAATTGATCTTATATCGATCCCCGCTCTGGACAAGGTGGTGGTCATCAATCCCTTGACATAAACCAATCGAATCTGTATTCTCTTGTAGACATTGGGAGAGTTTATGTTTTCGAGTAGAAAAATAAAGTTGTTGATTCTCGTTATCCTCGGGTTCTCCTTTCTGACCCTCTCATTGGCCAGCGCTTGCATGGTTCCGGATTGGGCGCCGAAGGCCGATGACTGCTGCGTCTTACCATGCAAAACGGTTTCTTCACCGGAGCTGGCCAAGAGTTACTGCGATCTATCTAATCAACAGCGCTCGCTGCACTCCGGGCCCCAGCTCCCCGCGCCGGCAGTTCTTGTGGAAGATGGGCTTGCCCTGATCGCCCACTCGCTCAAAGCCCCTCCTCCCGTTTTCTTATCCCGATTTGAATTAGATCATTCCATACAACAGCCCCAAGAGGATCTCTTTATCCTCCACCGTACCCTTCTGCTTTAAATCAATCCCCTACAAAAACGAATCGTAAGTGATCGCCTGCTCGTCTGAAAATCAGAGCGGTGATTGCTCATCTCTACATTTACTCAACTCATATTTAAATAAGCTGGAGTGGTCTACGATGAAACGACTTCTCTTGTCCTTTATTTTTCTCATTTGCACGGTTGGGGTGCCGGTCGGCGTTTTTGGCGCCGAGGAGGAATCTTTTGAAACACTCAGCTTGGAAGAGGTCCTTCAACAGGTTGCCGAAAGGAACCCGGAAATTTCAGCGGCACGAAGACAAGTGGACGCGGCGGAAGAGCGAATTCCACAGGCCCGTGCCTTCGACGATCCCCAGGTCGGCCTGATGCAGTGGTCGATCCCTTCGAACTTCAATCTGTTTGATGCGAATGAGACCTGGTATATCGTCTCTCAAAACGTTCCCTTTTTTGGAAAAAGGGAGCTTCGAGGCAGGGTCGCGAAGCTGGAAAGCGCGATGGCTTGTGAAGATTTTCATGGCGTGGAGAAAAGAATCATCGCCCAAGCCAAGCAGGCCTACTACGACCTCTTTTTTGCGCATAAAGCGCTCGACATTCACCATGAGCAGGTAGAACTGGCCCGACGATTCTCTCAAATTGCCCGGGAGAAATTTGCGGTGGGGGAAGTCGGTCAGCAGGATGTGATCCGCGCCCAGGTGGAGCTGCTGGATCTTTCCAATGCGCTGATTACTCTGGAGCAAGAGCGGGAGACCGCCGTGGCGCGACTGAATGCTCTCTTGAATCGGCCGCCCCAATCTCCGCTGGGGGCGCCTCAAACACCCACGGTTCCATTCTTCGAGCTTCCGTTGGAGACGCTGCAAAAGGAGGCGGAGGAGGAGCGGCCCGAAAATCGAATGCAGGTCCTGGCGATTCGGCGCGGTGCCGAGGCGGTGAAGCTGGCCAAACGGGACCTCTTTCCGGATTTTATGACAGAGATTGCTTATTGGGATGTCCACGACGGCCCCAACCGATGGATGGCGACGATTCGAATCAATCTCCCCTGGTTCAATAAGAAAAAGTATGAGGCCCGGATTCGTGAAAACGAGGCGGAGCGAATGCGTGCCCAGTCCGCCTATCAGGCGGCGATCAATGAAACGCAGTTTCGGGTCAAAGATCTTTTTGTCCGGTTTCAGACAAACAGGCGGCTGGTCAAACTCTATGAAGACGGCATTCTACCGCTGGCCGAGCAATCGCTGGAGGCGGCGACTGTCGGATATCAGACAAAGAAGAATGATTTCTTGACGCTAGTTGAGGCGCAGCAAAATCTACGGGAAATGGAGCTCACTTATTTTCGATTTCTGGCGGATGTGAACAAAAACCTGGCCGAGTTGGAAGAGGTGGTTGGAAGAGCGTTTTAATAAAAAATGATAAAGGAGGATATCCACATGAAAAAGTTACAAAAAATGAGGAGAACAGCGAAGATCGCTTTCTTGCTCGTCATGATCGCGGTTGGGGCTTTCTTCACCTTGCGCATGACCCACAATCAGGCAATGGGGATCACCGAAACAGCGCAGGCGATGCAGGAGATGGAAGGAATGAACATGGGGACCAATGAGACCGGTCAGGCGATGGCGATGCTGACCCCTCAAAAAAAGCAGTTGATCGGGGTCAAAATCGCCCAGGTCCAGGAGAAAGAGGCGGAGAAGGTCATTCGAGCCGTCGGCAGGGTGGCTTACGATGAGCGGAAGCTTGCTCAGATCAATCTTCGGATCGATGGCTGGATCCAGGACCTCTTTGTCAACTTCACCGGTCAGGAGGTGAGAAAAGGAGAGCCGCTCTTCACACTCTACTCCCCTGATTTGCTCTCCACACAGCAGGAGTATCTACTGGCTAAAAGGAGTCAGGAAAAACTTGCGGCAAGCCCGATCGCCGATGTTCGGGAGACCGGAGAGACGTTGGTCTCTTCGGCCCGAGAGAGGCTCCTTTTGTGGGAGATTACCGAAAAACAGATTCAGGAGCTTGAGAAGCGAGGCACCCCCCAGACCTATATGACCATCCATGCGCCGATCAACGGTATCGTGACCAAAAGGGAGGGAACCAGGGGGATGCGCGTGACCCCTGGGATGACCCTTTACGAAATTGCCGACATCTCGACGGTTTGGGTCTTTGCCGATGTCTATGAATACGAGCTCTCCTACATCAAAACAGGGCAGGAGGCCGACATCATGGTCGATGCCTATCCGGGAGAGCAGTTTCGCGGGAAGGTTACTTTCATCGATCCTTTTTTAAATCCCCAAACCCGGACGGTGCGTGTCCGGCTGGAACTGCCGAACCCCGGTTTTAAGTTGAAACCGGAAATGTTCGCCCAGGTGGAATTGAAGTCTCCTGTGGGGAAGGGACTTGTGATTCCCGAGTCGGCGATCCTCGACTCCGGCCTGCGCCAGATCGTCTTCATTGACAAAGGGATGGAGATGTATGCGCCCCGCGAGATCAAGGCGCGCCGGCTTGACGGTGATTATCTAGTTTTAGAAGGGCTCACGGCGGGAGAGCGGATTGTCACCTCGGCCAATTTCCTGATCGATGCCGAAAGCAAGCTGATGGCGTCGGCCAACATGATGGGGGCGCTCGGGATGGCCGGCGTCAAGATGGAGCAGGCCCAGATGGGTGAAATGGACATGGACATGAAAGGGATGGAAGGAATGAAGGGGGAGAAAGCTCCCACAGGACCCCAAACCAAGAAGGCAGGCGATCTCACACTGACCCTGTCGACCGAGCCAGCCCCTCCGAAAGAGGGGGAGAACCTCCTTCGGTTGAAAGTGGTCGATGCCTCCGGAAAATCGATTGAGAACGCCAAGGTCGTCTTTTCTTACACCATGCCGATGCCGGGGATGAAGGCGGTCAAGGCGCCGGCCTCCTTTAAAAACGGCCAATATGAAGGTAAAGCCAAGTTCGGCATGGCCGGGACGTGGGAGGTGACCGCGATCGTGACCTCGCCCGGAAAGCCGGAGGTCCAGGAAAAATTCACCCTGGAGGCCGGCGGAGGCGAGATGGAAGGAATGGAGGGAATGCCTGGGATGTGATGGGGCCGGAGGGGTCGTGCGGATGATCCCCAGACCCCTCCGGAAAGCCGATTTACCGACAGGAGTCACCATGCTTGCAAAAATCATTGAATACAGCGCAAAAAACAAGTTCCTCATCTTTTTGATGATCTTCTTCCTCTCGGCCTGGGGAATCTGGGCGATGCGGAAGGTCCCATTGGATGCGATTCCCGACCTCTCCGATGTCCAGGTGATCATCTACACGGAATGGCCCGGTCGAAGTCCGGACCTGGTCGAAGACCAGATCACTTACCCGATCGTCACTTCGATGATCGCTGCCCCCAAGGTGAAAAATGTTCGGGGGCAGTCGATGCTCGGCTTCTCGTTCGTCTACGTTATTTTCGAGGATGACACCGACATGTATTGGGCGCGAAGCCGGGTCTTGGAATATATGCAGGGGGTCTCCGACAAGCTCCCGGAAGGGATCACGCCGCGATTGGGTCCCGACGCCACCGGCGTCGGCTGGGTCTATGAATATGCGCTGGTGGATGAGACGGGCCGGCATGACCTTGCGGAGCTTCGCTCTTTTCAGGATTGGACGCTTCGCTACTGGCTGCAGGCGGTGCCGGGAGTGGCCGAGGTCGCCTCGATCGGCGGTTTCGTGAAGCAATATCAGGTGAATATCGACCCGAATAAACTCTTGGCCTACAACATCTCCCTTCGCGAGGTGACCGAGCAGATCCGGATGAGCAACAACGATGTGGGAGGACGGGTCATTGAGCAGGCGGGCCGGGAGTATATGGTCCGCGGCCGGGGATACATTCAGTCCCTCGACGACCTCAGAAGCGTTGTGCTGGGGACCACTCAGCAAGGCACCCCCATTCGTGTGGCCGACGTGGCGCGCGTGAGCTTCGGCCCCGACATCCGCAGAGGGGTGGTCGAATTGGATGGAAAAGGAGAGGTGGTCGGCGGGATTATCGTCATGCGCTATGGCGCAAACGCCCTGGAGGTGATCGAGAATGTGAAGGCGAAGCTTAAGGAGATCGAACCCTCCCTGCCGGAGGGTGTGAAAATTGTGCCGACGTATGACCGCTCGGAGCTGATTCATGCCTCCATCGATACCTTGAAGGAAGAATTGATCAAACTGGCGATTGTGGTGAGCATCGTGACGGCGGTCTTCCTCTTCCATCTTCCGAGCGCCCTTGTCGCGATCATTACCCTACCGGTGGCGATCCTGATCTCCTTTATTCTGATGTATTACCTCGGGATTACGTCGAATATCATGTCGCTCGGCGGGATTGCGATCGCGATCGGGGCGATGGTCGACTCTTCGATCGTGATGGTGGAGAATGCCCATAAGAAGCTGGAGCGGTGGGAGGAGAATGGAAAAGTTGGAAGCCGCACCGACGTCATCATCGACGCGGCCAAAGAGGTCGGGCCGGCCCTCTTCTTCGCTCTCTTGATCATCTCCGTCGGTTTTCTCCCGATCTTTGTCCTGCAAGGGCAGGAAGGGCGGCTCTTCAGCCCGCTCGCCTATACCAAGACCTTCGCCATGTTCTTCTCCGCGTTTCTTGCGATCACCCTCACCCCGGTGTTGATGGTCCTTTTCATTCGGGGAAAGATTCGGTCGGAAGCGCAAAATCCGATCAGTCGCTTTTTAATTGCGATTTACGATCCTGCCCTTCGATGGGTCCTCCGATGGCCGAAGACGGTCCTGGCGCTGACGGTCCTGCTTCTTCTCTCCACTGTTCCTGTTTTTTTAAAGCTGGGATCTGAATTTATGCCCCCTTTGAATGAAGGGACGATCCTCTATATGCCGACGACCCTGCCCGGTATTTCAATCACCGAGGCGACGCGGATCTTGAAACTTCAGGATCAGATGCTCAAAGAGATTCCGGAGGTTGCGCGGGTCTTCGGCAAGATCGGCCAGGCGCAGACCCCCACCGACCCCGCGCCGCTGTCGATGACGGAGACGACCATCACCTTAAAACCGAAAGATCAATGGCGGCCCGGGATGACCTGGGACAAGCTCATTGCCGAGATGGACAAAAAACTCCGATTTCCCGGAATGCCGAACATCTGGTGGATGCCGATCCAGACGAGGACCGAGATGCTGGCGACCGGTGTCCGAAGCAGTGTCGGGATCAAGATCCTCGGAGCAAACCTGGAGGAGATCGAGAAGATCGGCCGCCAGATTGAGGGGGTCATGGGGACAGTGCCCGGAACGCGCTCCGCTTTCTTCGAACGGGTCACCGGCGGTTATTACCTCGATTTTAAAATCAACCGCCGGGAGGCGGCCCGATACGGGCTGACCGTGGGGGAGATCGAAGAAGTGATCGAATCGGCCGTCGGCGGCAAAAACATCTCACAGGTCATCGCGGGCCGGGAGCGTTATCCGATCAATGTCCGCTATCCCAGGGAGTACCGGGACGACATCGAGAAACTCAAACGGGTCCTTGTAGCCACGCCGAGCGGCGCACAGATCCCGCTGGCGCAGGTAGCCAAGATCGGATATACGGAAGGACCGCCGATGATAAAAAATGAA
Source organism: Candidatus Manganitrophus noduliformans (assembly GCF_012184425.1). Taxonomy (NCBI): domain Bacteria; kingdom Pseudomonadati; phylum Nitrospirota; class Nitrospiria; order Candidatus Troglogloeales; family Candidatus Manganitrophaceae; genus Candidatus Manganitrophus; species Candidatus Manganitrophus noduliformans. The sequence goes on along the minus strand of NZ_VTOW01000007.1, from coordinate 19,779 downwards.
AACGGGATGCTCTCCGGCACCGTTTTTGTCGATGTGGCGGGGAGAGACCTCGGCGGTTTTGTGCAGGAGGCCAAAAAGGTCGTGGCGGAAAAGGTGAAGATGCCGGCCGGCTATGGCCTGATCTGGGCCGGACAGTACGAATATCTCGAGCGCGCCAAGGGCCTATTGATGTATGTGGTCCCGTTGACCCTTCTGATTGTTTTTCTGCTTCTTTATCTTCACTTCAAATCGGTTCAGGAGGCCCTCATCATCTTCCTGGCGATTCCCTTCTCGCTGATCGGCGCGACCTGGATTATTTATCTTTTGGGCTACAACATGAGCATCGCGGTCTGGGTCGGGATCATCGCGCTGGCGGGCGTCGATGCCGAAACCGGCGTGGTGATGATCCTTTATCTGGATGAAGCCTTCTACCGGAGAAGGGAGGAAGGGAAAATGGCGACCCTCTCCGACCTCTATGCGGCGGCGATGGAAGGGGCGGTCCAGCGGGTCCGCCCGAAGCTGATGACGGTTTCGACCACGATTGCAGGTTTGGTCCCGATCCTCTGGAGCACCGGCACCGGCGCCGATGTCATGAAGCGGATTGCCGCTCCGATGGTCGGCGGGATGGTCACGGCGACAATCCTGGAGCTTCTGGTCCTGCCGGTCATCTACATTCTCTGGAGGAAATCGAGCCTGATGAATCAGATCGAAAAGAGACCAAGGGTGGAGCAGGAGGTGGCGCATTGAACGCGCACAGCAAGCGCAAAGTGCAGCTATTAGACGCGCATAGTGCCTCTTTTCACTTCGCTGAGCGCAGTGAAGCAATCCTTGCCCTTCTAGAGCGAGGTTGGCGATCGAATAAATAAAAGTGGTTCTTTTTCCCTCGGGTCGAAGAATCCCCACCCTCTGGGGCAGGGTTCTTCAATTCTTTCTGGCGAACTTCAAGAGGACGCGAAAATGATGAACAGAAACCAATATGCAGTGATGCTCGGCTTAGCGATGGTCTCAGGCCTGGCCAGTGGTCTTTTGGCCTGGCTTCTTCTTGATAATCTCGCATCGGCCCAGAAGATCCCGGACGTTGATCAAACAGAATCCCATCCCGCCAGAATGATTGCGGCGGAGGAGATCTCCCTCGTAGATAAGGATCGCAAAGTCCGTGCGTCCTTAGCAATCCAGCCAGATGGGAGCATGGGGTTGCACCTTATCGATCAAGAAGGAAGACCCCGCCTTGCGGTCGGTCTGCTCGCAGATGGAAGCCCTGTCCTTAATCTTGCAGATCAGAATGGCAGGCCCCGCGCCGGCTTGAGCCTGATGGAAGACGGCAGTCCCGGTTTGGCATTCCATGATCAAAATGGTAAATTGCGGGCTGGTCTCGGCTTGAATCACAAAGGAAACCCGGGCCTATACTTTTATGATCAGAAGAGTGATCGGCGCATGAGTCTGATTCTGCTCGATGGAAGTCCAAGCTTGGGTCTTTTCGATCCGAAGGATAAAGTGCGTATTGGGCTTGGAGTCGGCGGAGACGGCGGCTCGGCGATGATCCTCTCCGACCGGAATGGCAAATTGCGCGCAGGGCTCGGTCTACAGCCGGATGGGAGCCCTGGCCTCAAGCTCTATGACAAAAGCGGCGCGCGCCGCGCCGAGCTGGCTTTAACGCCGCAAGGGAAACCTGACCTCTCCTTTTTTGATGAGAAAGGGGAAAAGAGCCAGAACAAAGAGAAAGACCGATTTTAAATTCTTCGTAGGGAATACAACTTGAGAAAAACTTCACTTTTTGCCATATTTTTTCCCGGATCGTTTTCCAGTGTGTCCTTTCTTCCCCACCAAGCTGCAAGATAAGATCGCTCCGCCTGCACGATGACCTGCTTATGCGCCCAATCGAGGATTCGATCGATCTCAGGATTTGCCACCCGGTAGATCGCCATCCGGCCCTGTTTCTCCATTTCGGCCAATCCACAGGTTCTCAAACAATTGAGATGGTGGGAGACGAGATTCTGCGGTTTGCCGAGCGCCTCGTAGATTTTCGTCACGTGCATCGGCCCTTTCTGGTGAAGCAACTCTAAGATCTGAAGCCGCGTCGGATCGGCCAGCGCCGAGAAGAGGCCGACCTGGGCAGAAAGCAGTTCATCCTGGATCATGAATCCTCCTCTATCCTATTCAATGCAGCAAGAGAGATTGGCCACATCTTTTGTGAACGATTGAGCCACCAACTTGATCGACTCCGACAGGGTCGGAAAGACGAAAAGGGTGGAGCGAATCTCCCTGATCGTATGCTTGAACTTTACCGCCATGACCGCGGCATGAATTAAATCGGCCGCCCCGGAAGCCAGAATGTGCACGCCGATCACCCGCTCGGTCTTCGCCTCAATGACCATTTTGATGTAGCCTTTCGTTTCATGGATCAGATCGGCCTTGGGGACGACCTTAAACTCCAGGCTCCGGCAGGAGCACGCGATCCCGATCTCTTCCGCTTTCCTCTCTGTGAGGCCGACCGAGGCGACCTCCGGATGAGTAAAGACGGCGCTCGGGACAGAGAGATAATCAAATGTGTGGTGACTTCCGGTGAGGGCATTCTCCGCAGCAATGCTTCCTTGCGCGGCCGCCACCGTTTCCAATGCGATTTTTGAGGCCACATCCCCGACCGCATAGATGTTCTCATTCGTGGTCCGCATCTCGTCATCGACCTGGATATATCCCTTTTGGGTGACCTCAACGCCGGCTTTGTCCAATCCAAGCTCTCTGCTATTGGGGGTGATGCCGACGCCGACCAGCAGCGCTTCCCCTTCGAAGGTTCTCTCTTTCCCATCGATCTCCGCGGTGATGATCTTCATCCTGCCACGGCCTTGCACCCGGGTCGCTTTTGCTCCGGTGACGATGTCGATCCCCTCTTCTTTCAGGTACGGGGTGAGCCGTTCGGAAATCGATTCCTCTTGCTCCGCCAGGATGCGGGGCTTCATCTCCAGAAGAATGACACGCGAGCCGAATCGGTGATACATCTGGGCAAACTCCAGTCCGACAAAGCCGCCCCCCAAAATGATCATCGATTCGGGAGGCGATTCGAGTTCGAGTGCCGTCGTGCTCGTCAAGACATCGACCGCTTCGATCCCCGGAATCGGCGGAATCGCAGGCTTGGCCCCGGTGGCAACAATAAATTTCTCGCCGGCGACCCGCTCGCCGTTGACCCCTATTTCTCGATCTGAAACAAATCGTCCCATTCCAGGAATGGAAGTGATGCCGAGATGGGAGATCACATCGGCATACTTGCCCTTCTGTTCTTTCTGGACGACCTGGCGCTTCTGCGCCATCACCTCTTCAAAGTAGAATCTGCCCTCTCCATGATGAATGCCCGGGAAATGAGAACGGCGGTGGTAGTAGAAATCCTCACCCGCTTTCAGAAGATTTTTTGAGGGAACACAGCCGCGGTTAACGCAGGTGCCGCCCAATCGGTCGCGTTCGATGAGGGCCACCGACTGATTGAGCTCCCGCGCCTTGATTGCCGCGGCAAAGGCCCCGGAGCCTCCTCCTAAGATAACCAGATCAAACTGCCGCATCTCTTCCTCCCTTTGTCATATAGAGCCGCTTATTTTTAATATATCAATATGAGTTGATTTTACAACTAAAAGTTAAAATGAATCCTGATGTGAATGGAGAAATAAAGGACTTGACTCTACACCTAGGTGCAGGGTTTATAGTAGCAATGGAGTTGAGAGATGAAGAGTCTGACCATCGGCCAGTTGGCCAAAAGAGCAGGGGTCAAGGTTGAAACGGTCCGTTATTATGAAAGGCGCGGGCTGATCCTGGAGCCCCCCCGACGGGAGTCGGGCTACCGGCAGTACGCTGAAGACGCCGTGGCGCGCATTCAGTTTATCAAGCGCGCCCAGGAACTTGGGTTCTCTCTCAAGGAGATCTTGGAGCTTCTCTCTTTGCGAGTCGATCGGCATACGACCTGCAGTGATGTCAAACAACGGGCCGAAGCCAAAATTTCCGACATCGAGGTAAAAATAGCGGACCTGAAAAGAATGAAACAGGCCCTGGTCAAGGTGACAAACGCCTGCAGCGGGCGTGGGCCCACCAGCGAATGCCCCATCTTGGAAGCAAAGAACGAAGATTGATCTTATTCAAGAGTCGGCTACCGAAGATCGCCACGTCCCTCGGAGCCGATTTCGTCGCTTTTCTGACGAGGAGGACTTTGGCATGGCAACAGAAACGGTACAACTGAAGGTATCAGGGCTCATGTGCTCCTTTTGCACCATGAGCGTGGAGAAAGCGCTGAAGCGCCATCCAGGCGTAAAGAAAGTGATGGTCAATCTTGTTCATGGGATTGTTCTCGTGGAGGCCGACACTTCTCAAATCAGCAAAGCGGATCTCGCGGCGGCCGTCGAAAAGCTGGGATACAGCGTTTCCTCCACGGAGACGCAACAATACGCCACTGATCAAGCCCTCTTCAAGTTGATTAAAGGGAGAAGCACGCTCGGAATGATCCTCGCCGTGATCGATGTGATCATTGATCCTCTAAATCTCTTTGGGCTGCCTCAGCAGTGGAGGGCTTATTTTAGCTTAGCGGTGGCCGCCTTTATCCTTTTCTGGGTCGGTCAGCCGATTCTGAGAAAAACCCTCTTGGCGGTTCGTCAGCGGGTCATCAACGCCAACGTCCTCCTTTCCGCCGGCGCCTGGGGCTCTTTCATTGTGGGGGTTCTCTCCCTCTTCGACCCCCGTTGGCCGAACTTCCTCCCTGTGGCATCGTGGTTGATGGCGCTCCATCTCTTCTTCGGCTACTTTAAACTCGACACCCGGCGAAAAGCGGCCGAAGCGGTTCGAAAACTCCTCTCGCTTCAACCGGCAAGAGCGCGGGTGTTGCGCGGGGAGCACCCTGTCGAAGTGCTGACCAGTGAGGTGGAAGCCGGAGAGGTGACGATCGTCCGGCCGGGCGAGCGGATTCCGCTCGATGGAAAAGTGATTGAAGGCGGCGCCAGCGTCGATGAATCGAGCTTCACCGGGGAGTCGGTCCCTTCTGCCAAGTCTGCGGGGAGCGACGTCATCGGTGGAACGCTCAACCTCGACGGCGAGCTCAAAATCCGCGTCACGAAAGTCGGCGAAGAGAGCTTCTTGAACCAGATCGTTAGACTGATGACGCAGATCGCCGACCGAAAGCCACCCCTGGAGCTTCTGGCGGATCGCCTGATGAACTATTATGGGCCGGTCGTATTCATCGTTGCGGGAGTGGCCTTTGCTGGATGGTTGCTTGCCACCGGAAACGGGGTCGCTTCCGTCCTCGTTCTCCTGACGACGGTGATCATGGGCTATCCCTGTGCCTTGGGGATTACCACCCCGATGCTCGCCGCCATCGCCGGCGGCAAGGGGATCTCCATCGGACTTCTCGTGAAAGCCAGCGAAGTCTTTCATGAGCTCTCGATCACCGACACGGTGCTCTTCGATAAGACAGGCACCTTAACCTACGGACGCCCGACGGTCACCGATGTGGTTCCTCTGGGCGTGGACGAAGCCGATCTTCTGGCCCTTGCTTCAGCTGTCGAAGGCCCCTCCGAACATCCGATCGGGCAGGCGATTCACTTTTATGCCGAGAAAGAGGGGGCGAAGCCGGTCGCAGTGAAAGACTTCCGGGCCTTTCCCGGGAAGGGGGTTTCAGCAAAAGTGGAGGGGGTTGAGATTCTCGCAGGGAAGCCCTCTTTCCTGGAAGAACGAGGGGTCGCGCTTCTGGAGGGGGGCCATCTTCGGTTAAGACAGCTCTCCGCTCAGGGAAAGACGGTGGTCCTCTTTGCCCGCGATAGGGATCTTGCCGGGATGATTGCGCTTCAAGACACGCCGAGAAGGGGGGCGACGCGGGCGATCGAGCGGTTAAAGGAACAGGGCATCCGGACGGTCATGCTCACCGGCGACGCGAAGCCGGTGGCAGAAGCAATCGCGGGACAGCTTGGCATCGATGAGGTCCGAGCGGAACTCCTTCCTCCTGAAAAAGTCTTTGCGATCGAATCGATCCAAAAAGAGGGTCGTAAAGTCGCCATGGTCGGGGATGGGATCAATGACGCCCCGGCGCTGGCGCAGGCCGATGTCGGAATCGCCATTGCCGCCGGAACCGATGTGGCGATTGAATCGGCGGGGGTGATCCTCGTGAGCGACCGGCTCGAAGAGGTGGCGAATGCGCTGACGTTGGGCAGCGCGGCCTATCGCACGATGACCGGAAATGTCGTCGTGGCGGTGCTTTTCAATATCATCGGAATGCTCTTGGCCGCCCTCGGCCTCATTACCCCGCTTTATGCGATCGGCTTCATGATCCTGAGCATCTTCGCCATTCTCCTCAACACCCTTCGGATCCGCCGAATTCCGCTCGAGCATGAAGCCGAGGCGGAAGAAAACGTTCAACTTGCCGAAGTGGAGTTTTTGATTCCGAAGATGGTCTGTGAAGGGTGCGCTCAGACGATCCGCGAAAGATTGAGGCCGATCTCCGGTGTACGCGAAGTCAAGCCGAAGGTCGCGCAAAAGCATCTGGTCGTCCGGTATGAGCCGGCAAAAGTGAAAGAACCGCAGCTCAAGAACGCGCTCGATGACGCCGGATATACCGCGCTGGAGGCTTGATTCAGCCTCTCCTTAGGCCGCCTTCTTCCGCTCCTGAGGCTCGGAGAGGCCGATTCCCCTTTCATTGGCCACGCCTGCGGGCATCTGAAATCGCTTCAATCGGAGCGCATTGAGGACCACCGAAATGGAACTGGCCGCCATCGCCGCCGAAGCGATAATCGGAGAGAGTAAAAGACCAGTGAACGGGTAGAGCGCGCCGGCCGCAATCGGGATACCGAGGCCGTTGTAGACAAAAGCGAAGAAGAGATTCTGCCTGATGTTTCGCATCGTGGCCCGTGAGAGTTGAATCACCCGGGCGACGTCGAAGACGTCGTTCTTGACCAGAGAGATATCGGCCGATTCAATCGCCACATCGGTCCCGGAGCCGATCGCGATCCCGACATCGGCCTGCGCGAGCGCCGGGGCATCGTTGATCCCATCCCCCACCATCGCGACGATCTTTCCCTGGCGTTGGAGTTTGGCCACCTCCTGGGCCTTGTGCTCCGGCAAGACCTCGGCGAGAACAGTGTCGATCCCGAGCTCCTTTGCAATCGCGCGGCCGACCCCCCAGTTGTCGCCGGTGATCATCGCCACTTTCACTCCCAGGCGGTGGAGTTCCGCCACAGCCGCTTGCGAGGTGGGCCGGACCACATCGGCTAAACTGATCAAGCCGATTAGACGGCTCTCGCGGGCGATGAAGTTGACCGTCTTCCCCTCTTCGTCTAGCCGCTTGGCCTGATCTTCCAGCGAAGCGACGCTGATCTCCCGCTCGGCCATGAGCCGGCGGTTGCCGACGAGCAGCTCGGCCCCCTCCACGACCGCCCCCGTTCCCTTGCCGGTGAAGTAGCGAAAATCTTTCGGCGGCGGGATGGAGACTTTCTTCTCCTCGCCCGCGCGGACAATCGCTTTCGCCAGCGGGTGCTCCGAGCCCCGCTGTGTCGCCGCGGCCCAGCGCAACAGATCCTCTTTGGAGATACCCTTTGCAGGAATCAAATCCCGGACGGCGTGGCGCCCTTCGGTCAGCGTGCCGGTCTTATCGAGGATCACCGTCGTCACCTTGCCGGTCACCTCCAGCGCCTCGGCGTCTTTGATCAGAATGCCGTTCTCGGCCCCCTTGCCGGTCGCCACCATCACCGAGGTCGGCGTCGCCAGCCCCAAGGCGCAGGGACAAGCGATCAGCAGCACCGCCACGGTGTTCAGGAGCGCTAAGACAAATGCAGGCGCCGGCCCCCAGACGAACCAGACGGCAAAGGTGATCACGCCGATGATGATCACGGCCGGGACAAAATAGCTTGAGACCAGATCGGCCAGCCGCTGAATCGGCGCCTTCGATCCCTGCGCCTGCTGGACCAGCCGGACAATCTGCGCCAGCATCGTCTCCCTGCCGACCTTTGTCGCCTCAAAGACAAACCCGCCGGCGCTGTTGAGGGTCGCGCCGATCACAGGGTCCCCCTCACCTTTCGTCACAGGGACACTCTCGCCGGTCACCATGCTCTCGTCGATGACGCTCTCCCCCTCCCGGATCACCCCATCGACCGGGATCTTCTCCCCCGGCCGAACGACTACAAGATCTCCGACCCGGACCTCCTCGACGGGGAGATCGATCTCTTTTCCATCCCGACGGACGCGCGCCCTCTTCGCCTGAAGCGAGAGGAGCTTCTCGATGGCGGCGGAGGTGCCGGCCTTTGCCCGCGCCTCCAGCAGGCGCCCCAGCAAGATCAGTGTGACGATCACCGCCGCGGTCTCGTAATAAACGCCTGCCTCGACCCCGCGGCGACGCAGCCAGTCGTCAAACAAGGTGGCCGACAGGCTATACAGGTAAGCGGCGCCGATGCCGATCCCGATCAGCGTGTTCATGTCGGCGGTTCGGTTCTTGAGGGTGAACCAGGTCCCCTTGAAGAACCCCCAGCCGCTGTAGAAGAGGACCGGCGTGGAGAGAATAAGTTGAATGTAAGGGTCGGCCAGGAGGGCGATCAAGGCGCCGAGCGGCCCGCCCGGCATCGGGAAGAACTCATGCCACATCGCGCCGATCAGCAGTGGAACGGTCAGAACCAGGGAGACGAGAAAGCGGCGTCTGATATCGGCGACCTCCGATTCCCGGGAGGCCGCCCAGCGATCGGCCGTCTCCTCTTCGGAGGTCACCGGCTCGGCCTGGTATCCGGCGTCTGCCATCGCGCGCGCCATCTGATCGGGCGAAACCTGTCCGGGGGTATAGTCAATCGTCACCCGCTCTGTGGCCGCATTGACCTGTGCTTGCTCCACCCCCGGCAGCCGTTCGATCAAATCCTCGATCGCAGTGGTTGTGGTGATGCTGCGCATCCCCCGGATCAAAAACTCAGCGCGGGCCGGTTTCTCATCGGCGCTTGGATGCGGTGTCACCTTAGAAGGGATCTGTTGGGGGGACGCTGCCCTCTCGGCCTGTTTCATTTTCTCATCGGGCTCGACGACCAGCGTCCCCCGGTACATATTCATGGCGCAGGAAAAGGGGTACTCCCCCGGCTTCTGAGGGGTGAATTCAACCGATGTGGCGGCGAATGCCGGCAGGGCGCGCGAGATCCCGAAGTCGGGAAGGACAACACGATTTGAGCAATCGGTCCCTTCGCGTCGATCAAACTTCAGCCGCACCGGCATCCCGGCTTTGACGACGACCCGGTTCGGCTGATAGGCGCCCTCGACCCGGATCGTTATCTCCTGCACGCCGGCCTGGAGGGCTGCCGCCTTTCCCTGTTTCGGGCCGAAGAAAAAAAAGAGCAGGAATGCAATTAAGACCAGACCGGTCATCATGACAATCAAACTGATAATCGCCACATCTCCTCTTATTATGCCTCAGAAACTTCCATACCTGCTTGGATGAGGACGAAAAGTTCCTCCCCATCCGTAAGTTAAGCCGCCCTGTTTTCCATCTCTTTAAGTTGATTTTCGATGTCGCTCAGTTCCAACCGGAGCTGCTCGGCATATTTTGTTAACGTCTTTTTAGCCTCTTCCGGTTTGACCTCCCCTTTCGTCATGCCGGTCCCGCCGCACATAGAGCACATCCCCATCCCTTCCATTTCTTCTTCCGGCCTGTGCCGGTGCATCATATCCATCGTACACATCATACACATTGATCATCCTCCTTCGTTCGTTTGAGGTTATTCAAATGCCTCGTTGTTTTTTAATTTATTTAAGGTTTACTTATTTGGTGTTCCTCCTCCATGGTCGGGCATCATTCTATTCATCATGCCCATCATCATTTTATGATGATTTTCCATCTTTTTGATGTTACCCAGTATTTGATCGGCTCTGGCTTTGGTATCAGGGCCTTTTGCCTCCTCCTTGAGGACCTGAGTCATCTCTTTCATGGTATTGAGCATGTTTCCCATCATGTCATGATGCCTGGACATCATCGACATCATGGAATCGTCCATCATGCCACCCTTCATCCCGTTCACTTCCATCTGTGAGGAGGAGCCTTTATCCTCCTCCTGAGACGAAGAGGGGCCTTGGGTGTCCCGTCGCAGTTGCGCGGGGCTCGCCTTTCTCTCTTCAGACCAAGCAGGTCCCGCTAGGAGGCCTCCCAGCAGGATTGATAGCAGTGCAAGCTGTAAGAACTGTTTCATGGCTTTCTCCTTTCTATTTTGGTAAAAAAACCGAATATCAAATCACCACCCCGATGATGGCAGCAATAGCAAGGGCGGCGCCGGCAAAGGCCAACCAACCGCGATGCGTGGTGACCCACAGCTGCATGCTTTTGCTTTTGGCCCGGCTGTCAAAGATCCCATGCGCCCCATAATCGCCCTGCAGCGGCTCCCAGAGGTTGATCGGCCGGTTGGGATCGACCGGGTCATCGGTCAGCTGCCCGCTGTAGCCTTTGGAGGCAAGATAATGATCGAGGAGGCCCGGGATAAACTTTTCTCCCCAGATCGCTTTCACCGCCGGCATTCCCACATGGACCTCCCGCCGGGTGTGATGCGCAGCCCAGACAATCGCTTCCGCCGCCACCTCCGGCTGAAAGATCGGGGGGACCGGCTGCGGATGATTCGGCATCCGGCTCTTGATCCAGCTGAACTGCGGCGTGTTCAGCGCCGGCAACTGCACCATCGTGACCCGGACACGGCTTCCATCATGAATCAATTCGGAGCGGAGCGATTCGGTGAAGCCTTTGACGGCGTGTTTGGCGCCGCAGTAGGCCGATTGCAGAGGGATCGATCGATAGGCGAGGGCCGATCCGACCTGAACGATGACCCCGCGATTTCGCGGGAGCATTCGGCGAAGGGCGGCCAGGGTTCCGTATACATAGCCGAGATAGGTCACCTCGGTCACCCGTTTAAACTCCTCAAGGGTCATCTCTTTGACCGGCGAGAGAACCGAGACCATGGCGTTGTTGATCCAGATATCGATCGGCCCGAAGGTCTCCTCGACGGCCGCTGCGGCCATCTCGATCTGCTCAGGATCGGCGACGTCGGTCGGCAGGACCAGCGCTCTGCCCCCTTCCGCCTCGACCTCTTTGCGCGCCCCCTCGAGTCCGTCCCGGCCGCGCGCAACCAGCCCAATGTGCGCCTTTCGCTTGGCAAACTCCCGGACGACGGCGCGTCCGATGCCTGCCGAGGCCCCGGTGATGACAACGACTTCTGACTGATTTGCTCTATTCATCATACGATCCCTCTTTTGCAGCCTCTTCGCTGAAATTTTCCCTTTGCTCTCCTTGCTTGGCCTTTTCCAGGTTCACCGCGGCATTGATCAAGCCGACATGCGTAAAGGCCTGAGGAAAATTACCCAATGCCTCTTCGGTGATCGGATCGATCTCTTCGGCATAAAGGCCGAGATCATTGGCAAACGTGAGAAGACGTTCGAATTCGGCTTCGGCTTCGGCTTCATCCACCCTCCCCATCAAGGTAAAGGCATCGACCAGCCAAAAGGAGCAGGCTAAGAATGCCCCCTCCCGACCGGGGAGGCCGTCATCCATGATATAGCGGTATAAAAAGTGCCGGCTTCTCAGCGCTTCCTGAATTTTTCCGACGGTGGAGACCATCTTCGGATCATCCGGAGCGATAAATCCTAAGATCGGGAAGAGGAGCGCCGAGGCGTCGAGCGCCGTTTCATCGAAGGCCTGAACGAAACTTTCCAGTTTCGGATCATATCCTTTCTCTAAAACGGTCCGTCTGATCTCTTCTCCGGCCTCTTCCCATTTCCCGGTCTCCAGAGGAAGTTTAAGTTCCCGGACCAGCTTGATCGCCCGATCGAGCGCCACCCAGGACATCACCTTCGAATAAACAAAATATCTCGGCCGATCCCGGAACTCCCAAATCCCATGATCCGGCTCCCTCCAACGAGTCAGCACAAAATCGGTGACATGAGAGATGAGGCAGAGGAGATCTTTCAGATCCTCCTTGGAGGGAGGGGGATGGTCTCTCCAGTGATGGGTATAAACGCAATGGAGCAGCTCGCCGAAGGTATCGAGCTGAAGCTGCTTGGCCGCGGCATTTCCGACCCGCACCGGTTGAGAGCTCCGGTAGCCTTCTAAATGGGAGAGAACCTGCTCCGGAAGCTCGCTTCCTCCATCGATCCGATACATGATCTGGATCGGCTGATTCCTCATGCAGCTTTTGACGCAGGCTTTCATTATCATTTTTACAAAACGCGTGTGCTTCCTCCTGATAGCCGAGCGCCATGAGCGAATAGAGGATGAGCGCCGAATCGCGCAGCCAGGCAAAGCGATAATCCCAGTTGCGAACCCCGCCGATCGCTTCGGGGAGCGATGTCGTCGCCGCGGCGACAATCCCCCCGGTCGACGCAAAGGTAAGAAGCTTCAAGGTCAGAGCACTCCGCAGAACAGCCCCTTGATAAGGGCCATGATAGCGGCACTTCTTCGCCCAGGTCTGCCAGTACTCCAACGTCCGGGAAATCCGCGCCTCCATTGCCTGCAACGAGAAATTATTTTCTGCCGCTTCTTCATCCTTTCTCTGATGGTAGGAGAGGAGGAAATAGAGCGCCTCGCCCGCTTTTACCCGAACGATCCGCTCGGCCCGCCCCTTTTCAATTTTCCAGCCGATGGTCTGCAGCGGTCGTGCAGAGCCGGCCGTACGAAGCGCGGCAAAAGGTTCGGATCCCTCGACCCAAAGCCTATTTTCCCTCGGAGAGAGGGTCGGCGTCACCCTCGCAAATTGGGGCGTCGGCCTGAACAGCACCTCCAGATCGATCTTCCCTTCGATTCCTTCCACTTTTCTTAAGATTTCCCGGGGCGCTTCTTCGTTTGCAGAGATCGGCATCAGATCGATGAGCAGCACTTTTCCGAAACCGTTTGAGAAGGTGGTCGATAGGATGTTGCTCCTCTCCAGATAAGCGCGTTCGACCTTGTAAACTCCGACCGGATGGATCTGAAAATAGCCTCCGACATTGATATCCAAAAGCCGACAGAAAAAAGCAGGGGAGTCGAAAGAGGGGAGGCAGGCCCAATCAATCGATCCCCCCGAAGAGACCAGAGCGGCCGTATGCAGGTTGCCGGTCACGCCGTAGTCTGAAATCGCCCGATAATGATCCATTCTCTCCTATGCCGCCTTTCTTTGGCGTTCGGCCGGCTTCTCTATTTTGCGACCCGGCATCCAAGTGACATATTGACCGAAGCTGCCGTACGCATCCCGGATTCTTCCCAACGGGAAGCTTAAAAGAATTAAAAGGAGGCCTGAGAGCGTATCGCTCCAATGGATCGCCGGCGATCCACCACTTAAAAACCAGGTTCCAACAACCAGCCATGCGCCGAGAAGAAGGTTCAGATATCGTGCCGTCCGACCAACTTCGGCCCATGCGATGACGGCAATGGTGATTACCAGCGCGCCGACCAAGCGGTCGCTATCGGCCGATGACGATCTTGTGTCAATTCCGAATAGGGCAGGGGCGAACAGCAGCCAGATTCCGACCGCCGTACTGACGATCAGATTCCATCCGGCGGTCACCCCCCACGCCATTGCAGAGGGCTCCCAGGAAGGGAGCCGGTCGGGCCCCGCCTTCTCCTGCGCGTCGGGGAGCGTTCCGCCGGTCCAGAAGACCCGCCACCAAGGCTTCCCGGCGCGATGGCTCTTGGCCAGAAATTGGATCATCGCGATCACCTCGTCGAGCGAGAGGGCAATCATCACCAGCATCGCGCCTGCTGCAACCAAACAGAGCGTGCACCACTGTCCGATAACTAAGGGCTGCATGATCACCAGCGCCACGCTGACCACACCGAGCGGAATGACCGCCAAACCGAAGATCGCCACCATCCAGGGCATCGTCCGCCAGCGGCGAGCATCCCCCATCGCCCCTGAGAGGGCCTCAATCAGGTAGACCACCGCGCCCAGACCGGCATCCGAGATTGGCCAGGCCTTCGACACCTCCGACTTAAGGATGATGTTCGTTCCTTCTCCAAAAAAAGGATCCCAGACGGAAGAGAGATAGCCAAGCTGGTAGCCGGCCATATAGCGGGCCAGAAAGAAACCGAAGAGTCCGAGCGCAATGATCGGCGCCCGCTGGACCCAGGTCGATGGATTGTATGACCAGCCGGGCGGGACCTCCGGCCCCGGCATCTCCATGCTCATCGGAATGATAAAGGAAAAGAGAATCAAGAAGGCTCCGATCAGCGTATCGGTCTCATAGGCCGCTGCATCTGATGCCCAAAAGATCAGCGGCGCGAACAAAAGCCAGAGACCGACAAAGGTGTTGCCATAAGAAACCCAAGCATGCCGGGGTGAGATTAGAGCGAAGAGGGCGATCGCGATTGCGACCGCCCCGCTGATGATGTCGCTCCAAGTCATGGCCGGGCTCCGATAGCCCAGCGTCATCGGACTGAAGATCAGCCAGACGCCGAGCAGCATGACGATCGGCTGAATCCAGGGGTACATGCTCGGATGCTCCAGCATCATGGCGCCGGGGTGTTCGATATAGTACTTCTCGTCTTGTTTCATCGAGCCGATCGAATGGCCCATCTCTTTCATATGATCCATCTTTCTCATAATCATCTCCGATCATCTAAACGGGCCAGACCCGGGTAGAAAGACGATTTCATTTTGATCCGCCACGGCCCGACATTGTTCCCATCATCATCTGATGCTGGGATTTCATTTGATCGATATGGGTCAGCATTTGATCGGCCTTCGCCTTCGCATCGGGGTCTTTTGCCTGATCTTTCATCATCTGGGCCATCTCTTTCATGGTGTCGAGCATCTTGGCCATCATTTCGTTTTGGTTGGACATCATGGAATCGTCCATCATTCCGCCCATTTCCTGTTTCTCGGTTTTCTTTTGCGGGAAATGGGGGCCTCTCTTGTTCTGCTCTTGAGATAAAGCGGGGGCAAACGCGATGCCCCCTAACAGAACGACCAACAGCGCAAACTGAAATAACCGTTTCATTTTCATCCTCCTTTGCTGATTACTTTCATACTCTTTGTATGGTAACTTCCCACTTCTTTAATGCAGTTCCATTGACTTTCAAAGTAAAGGATGTCTCTGATGAAAGATCATGCCGCCAAATCCTTTTTTCTCTCCTCATACTCTTTTTGATCGATCTCCCCCTTCGCGTAGCGTTCTTTCAAAATGGCGATGGCCCGATCGGCAGACCGCGCTTTCCGATAGAAGTATCCTTCCCGTTTTGCCAGCCGAATTGCCCAGATGATTCCCGCGATCAGCAGGATGAAGAGGACAACCCAGAGCAATCCGATCAATAAAACCGAAAGACACATCGGACACATCATCTCCCCGCCGTTTTGCACCAATCCCTCCTTCTTCACGGTAAGTGGCGCTCCTGAAGTCGGTCCTCCGCCACCGTGATCATTTTGTGAAATGGATAGAAACGCTCCGGGTGTTCGTTTCATTTTTCACCCATTATTCTCCCCTTTTTGTATTCCGAGTCTTCTCTCTTCGGCTTGGAAGCAGACCGATCTGAATGTTCATGCATCCCGTCGCGAGCCGCCTCTCCTCCCAGGGTATGGCCGGTCATGCCCAAGTAGTACATGGCCAGGGGACAGCCCAGGATGAGCGCGAGAAGCAACAACGTAAGCGGCGGCAGCCGCGGCCGGCGGTGCCGCCCAGCCAGAGCCATTTTCTTTGTAGGGTCATCACCCTCCATATCAAATAATTTGATTCCGATCATTAAAAGCCTTCCGTACAACCGATGCCGTGATATTCTTCCAATCAGACAGTTTTTATAGGAAACGGCCAAAATGAGCGGATGAACGGCGAAGAAAGATTTTCTTTTGGGAAGTTTTGATTAAATCAAGAGGGCATGGTGAAGGATAGAGAGATCCTGAGAAGATTTTTTCTTGGGATAATTCAAATCACATTGAGGCGCAAAAAGAGCGGGAGGGGGCTTTATCGACGCGGCAATCAGAGCAAGCCCGTCCTCCACAAGAATAGCCGGCGGAGGGAGCTGAGGGCCAGCGTGAAGGGAGCGCTGCTGATCGGAGAGATTGCAATAACTTTTGGCCAGCTCCGGAGAGGAGACCGTCTTGCACGGCAACACGCAGCAATCCTCCGCGTCGGGTGCCCAGTCCGGGACCATACAGGCATTGGCCAGTGAGAGGGTTAAAAAAGAAAAACTCAAGATGATCAACACCAGCCACTTTGATTTTGGATTAAAAAATAAAGAATACCGCATATCATCAGCATAGAGATTTCCATCGGCCGGTGTCAAGGTATGGGTCCTTACACCGCAAGAACAAGGCGGAACCTGCCTCATCCAGCTTCAATGAGTAGAAAAGGAAAAGTTTTAAACGCAGAGGGCTTAAAATGAAAAGGGATCAAACAGATCCTTTCCGAAAGGTTTAGAACCACATCCGCACGCCCGCGGCAAAGCGAACCTGGCGTGGGTCGCCCCCTTCTTGCCGCACGAGGTCGGCAGTGCCGGAGAAGCTTCGGTCGAACGAGACGCCGATGTAAGGGGCGAGCTCGCGCCGGATTTCATATCGTAGGCGGAGTCCGAACTCAATGTTGTTCAAGCCGCTACCAGTCGTAAACCGCTCGACTCTCTGAACGGCGGCGTGGGTCTCAAGGCGGGGCTGAAAAACGACCCGCTGAGTCACCAGGAAATTTTTTGTGATTGTGAAACGCACCGACACATCGCCCCGGTGACTGATGAATAGAGCGGACTCGACTTCATAACGATAAGGGGCAAGTCCTTCAATCCCCACGACTGTCTGTACCCGAGTTACGTTTTGGCCTCCAAATGTCTGCGTTTCGGACCGGAGGCCTGCCTGAAAATCATAGTACTTCCGGAAGAAGCGGCCGTAGAGTAACTGGAAATCAATATCGTAATCGGCTTTAAACGCGGTGTTCCGCTCCCCCTCGCTCTTAAACCAGAGGCGTTTGTAGTCGCCGCCGTGCCACCCCTCGATATCCCATCGAAAATCGCTCTCATCTCCTTTCGGACGGTATTCGAGCACGTCTGCAAGAACGAAGGTGAACCGCTCCATATCGTCGACCGGACTGGGCCAATCCTGCTGCGGTTTTAGGTTGGACGGTATCCGCTCGTGTCCGCCCGATCCGTCCTGCACCGCTGAAGTGGCGGGTGCGGCAGGCGCATCCGCCGTGGAGGAAGGGGCTGGCGCGGCCTGCGCGAAGGCAGTCGGCGCGCCTATCAACCAGACGAGAGCGGTCAGCAGGAGAAATTGCAGAGAAGTGTTCATGACCGCACCTCCGGCTCTGAAACCTCGACGACCCGGAACATCCCCGCTTCCATATGAAAGAGGAGGTGGCAATGAAACGCCCAAGGTCCTGGAGCATCGGCGGTGATCGCCACCGACACCCGCTCGGCCGGCTTGACGTTGACCGTATGCTTGCGGGGCAGATTGGGACCTGCGCCGTTCTCCAACTCCATGAACATACCGTGCAGGTGGAGCGGATGCTCCATCATCGTATCGTTGACGAAGGTCCAGCGGAGCCGCTCGCCGTAGCGGAAATGAATCGGCTCTTTCGCCTCCGAAAACTTCTTTCCATCGAACGACCAGATGAAGCGTTCCATATGTCCGGTGATGTGAAGTTCGAGCTCGCGCTCCGGGGCGCGCCGGTCGGGGTATGGATGCAGACTCTTCAGATCGGTATAGACGAGCACCCGCCACCCGTCGTTTCCCAGTCCGGCGCCCGGTTCCTCCAGGCGGCTGCGCGTGACATCGGGAGTGGCTTGGTTGCCGGAGCCGTGCGTGTCGGGACCGTGCTTGACCGGCGTGCTGCCGGGAATTTCCGAGCGACGCTGATTGTCCATCGGCATCCCCGGCATGCCCTCCATATCTTGCATGTCGTGCTCCTCTTTCTTGTCGGGCATTCCTTCCATTCCCTCTCCGTGCTCCATCCCCGGCATCTCTTCCATCTCTGCGCCGTGCTGCATGTTCCCCATCTGCTCGTCGTCGGACGGCTTCATCTCCGGCATCTTCATCTTTCCGTGATCCATCCCTTCCATGCTCATCCCCATCTCTTCCATCGTCCGGAGCGGACGGGGGCGGCCTTTGGGGATGTCGGCGCTCATTCCTGCGCGCGGGGCGAGGGTGCCGCGCGCATAGCCGCTGCGATCAATCGACTCGGCGAAGATCGTGTAGGCGCGATCTTCCTTCGGTTCGACGATCAGATCATACGTCTCCGCCACCGCGATCCGAAACTCGTCTACATCGACCGGCTGCACATTCTGGCCGTCGGCCTGCACCACCGTCATTTTCAAACCCGGTATGCGGACATCGAAAATCGACATGGCCGCCGCATTGATGAAGCGCAAGCGGACCCGCTCGCCGGGACGAAAGAGTCCCGTCCAGTTGGAGGCGGGAGAGCGTCCGTTCATCAAGTAGGTGTAGGTGTGGCCGGTGATATCGGCAAGATCGGTCGGGTCCATCCGCATCTGCGCCCACATCCGATAATCGTCGAACGTCGTGCGCCAGCCATTTTTCTTCGCCTCGGAGAGGAACTCGCGCATCGTTCGTTTCTGGAAGTTGGTGTAGCCCGCCTGCTTCTTGAGCTTCCCCATCATTTTCATCGGGTCCTCAAACATCCAATCCGAAAGCACCACCACATAATCGCGATCGTACTGGACCGGATCGGGCTCGACCGGGTCGATAATCATCGGCGCGTAGACCCCCAATTGTTCTTGAAAGCCCGAATGGCTATGATACCAATAGGTCCCGCTCTGTTTGAGGGGAAAGCGGTAGGTGAAGGTCGTCCCAGGTTTGATGCCTCCGAAGCTGACCCCGGGGACCCCGTCCATCTCGGGAGGAAGAAGGATCCCATGCCAATGAATCGAAGCGATCTCCCTCAAGCGATTGGTCACGTTCAACGTGACTTCTTCGCCTTCGTGTAGGCGAAGCAACGGTCCCGGCACCGTGCCGTTGATCGTATGCGCCGTCCCGGTCCGATCGCCGATACGGAACGGCGTCTCGGCGATGGTCAAGTCGATGACCTTTCCGCTCAGTTGCGGAGTTTGGGCGGCTTCCGTCGGCCTCGCCCAAACGTAGGCGGGCGCGAGGCGTTCCAATACCGCCAACATCCCCAACGTCCCGGCGCGCTTCAGCAGTTGACGCCTAGAAATACGGTTGGTTTTCATTGCGTTATCCTCCCTCGACATCAAATAAAGATGACGTATCCGCCGCCGGGAAGCGGCGAACGGACCCGCCATGGGTGTCATTTTCTCATTTTCGGAAGAGATTTAAATACGGTAGACAGAGTAGAGCTGATAATATTCGGTCAACAATTTCGGAAGGGTGTGTCTTTGAAGTGGCCTGGGAAGGCTATGGGTCTGGTGAAGAGGGATCGCAGAATCGGTAGACAACGTAAGATTCTGGATCGGGGTGCTGTGATCGGGCGGCCGATCGTTTATGAGCTTCATGCTGTAAGAGATCGACCCGGTGCAGCTATGCTCGGATCCCTTGGAGGCATGGTGGGTGTCGTCGGCTTCCCCGTGGTGGCCATGTTCGGCATGGGCCGCTTCGGCAGCCTGGGCCACGGACGAGGCATTGTTCCAGGGACAGATCCCCCAGATGAAAAACCAGACGATCAGAAAAAGAAGCATCGAACATTTTCTGGATAGATGGGACATCTTTGCCTCGCGTTTACCTCGCGTGATTCAGTTTATGCCTTTGACGAAACGCATGTCAAGATACGGCTTTGGCGTGTGTCAAGCCAAAGTAGAAATGTCCTAATCCTACCAAGATAGAAATGTCCGGTTTTAGGATAACGAAGCGCAGGGCTCTTTTTTCTTTCGCAGCCAGGGATGTTTTTTCCAAGGATGCTGCGGTGATG